>CAZYCO010000004.1:44959-52870 GCA_964645885.1 uncultured Gammaproteobacteria bacterium | reverse complement strand
CATCTTGTATAACGGTGAATGATTGAATATTTTCACTTGCACCAAAAACTAAATTTTTTAATTGCGATAATGTACTTTGAAATAAAGAATGAATGGAAAACATTAACTCTATTTTGCTGTCTTTAGAATTAGCTATAGACGAAAGTCTTGTAAAATAAAGTTTTAATTCTGCGAATAAAAACGGTAAAACATATTTGATGATCAATTCTTGTTTTCTATTTTCTATTTTTAAATCGGTTAAATACTTGGAAAGTATATTGAATATCTGGCTAATTAATACTTCTAATCCAGTGATATCAGGGTAATTAATTGTAACTAAATCTTCTTGAAATAATTTATTTTTAATCACCGTCATTTTTGCTAATTTTTCTTCAAAGTTAATTATTTGTTTTTGCAAAATCATGTTATAAAACCTCTATACTAATAGTTAGAATTGGCATTTTTTCAACGAGAGAAAAATTATGAATGAACTACCTGAATTTTCAGCTATTCAACCTAAGGAAATCCCATTACAACTAAAAAACACCATCGAATCAAATCAAAAACAGCTAAAAAAATTACTAAATAAAAAATCAATATCTGCCAAAAAATTTTTATATCAACAGGATAATTTAGCAGATGCAATCGCTAAAATTTGGTCGCCTTTTTCGCATTTACATGCAGTGAAAAATTCTGAAGAAACACGAAAAGCTTATACTGAAGGTTTAAAACTATTAACTGACTACCATACCCAATTACAACAAAATCAAAATTTATATAAAAAGACTTTAGCTATTCGAGAAAGTGATGAATGGCACCAATTAAATTTTGCTGAACAAAAAATAATTGAAGATATGTTATTGGATTTCAAATTAAGTGGCGTGACACTCAATGAGCAAGATCGAAAAAAATATAGCGAATTAAAGCTTAAATTAGCTGACTTAAAAGATTTATTTGAACAACATATATTAGATGCCTCCAATAGTTGGCATTACCAAGTAATAGATGAAAAAAAGTTAGCTGGCTTACCAAGTCATACTTTGCAACTAGCAAAACAAAATGCTGCAAAAAAAAATTTAGAAGGTTGGGTATTTAATTTAGATTATCCAACTTATCACGATGTCCTAACTTATGCGGATGATCGGGCATTACGTGAATATTTTTATAAAGCATATGTTACACGCGCTTCCGAATTGGGGGATAACCCAGCCTACGACAATTCGCACTTGATGAATCAAATTTTGAAATTACGCCAAGAATTAGCGGTTTTAGTTGGTTTTAAAAATTATGCTGAATATTCACTTGCAACTAAAATGGCAAAACAGCCAGAAGAAGTAAGCACTTTTCTAACTGACCTAGCAGACAAAATAAAACCGCAAGCACAAAAAGAATTCGAACAATTGCAAAATTTTGCCAAAACCAAATTCAAAGTTAAGCAACTGGAAGCATGGGATACCGCTTATTACAGTGAAAAATTTCAACAAAAATTATTTTCAATTTCAGATGAAATGTTACGTGCTTATTTTGCTTTACCACAAGTATTGGATGGTTTGTTCAGCATTATTAAAAAATTATTTTCAGTAGAATTTTCTAAAGTAGAAAATACCGATAAGTGGCATCCAGATGTGGATGTATTTGCCATTACTACCAATAGAAAAAAAGTGATCGGTTATTGTTATCTCGATTTATTTGCTCGTGCTAACAAACGTGAAGGTGCATGGATGGATGAATGCGCTGCCAGACGGAAAATATCGAATAAAAACATTCAAAAACCAATCGCTTTCGTTACTTGTAATTTCACACCTGCAACTGATCCAAACAAAATTTTATTGAATCATGATGAAGTCATTACGTTATTTCATGAAATGGGACATGCACTACAGCATCTATTAACTGAAATGGATTACTTAGATGTTTCTGGCACAGCTGGTATACCTTGGGATGCGGTTGAAATTGCAAGTCAATTCTTAGAAAACTGGTGTTGGCATAAAAAAAGTTTATCGTTATTTGCTAAACACGTTAATGATGGCAGTGTAATTGATAAAAAATTATTAAAAAATTTAATTCGCGCTAAAAACTTTCAATCTGCTTTAAAATTAATTCGTCAGCTCGAATTTGCATTGTTTGATTTCTCAATTCATCAACATTTTGATGAAACACAAGCTGATTTCATTCAACAAACACTAAATAAAATTCGCAATAAATATTCAGTCATTCCAGTACCGTCTTTCAATCGTTTTCAACATACATTTGGCCATATTTTCGCTGGCGGTTACGCTGCAGGTTACTACAGTTATTTATGGGCCGAAGTATTAGCATGCGATATTTTTTCCAAATTCGAAGAAGAAGGGATCTTTAATAAAAATGTTGGGAAATCATTCTTAAAAACTTTTTTAGCAATGGGCGGTGCTAAAGAACCAGAAGATTTATTTATTGAATTTCGCGGTAGAAAACCAAGTATTGATGCGTTTTTAAAACAGAATGGTGTGGAGTAATTATCAAAGTTGTCATCCCGCTGTTAAACCGGTGTTGTTGCATAAAGTCATTGATGCTGTCATCCCGGCCAAGCGCGTAGCGCGCGAGCCGGGATCCAGGAAAAACCAGCATCCAAACTGGATCCCGGACAAGGGCTTCGCCCTTTCCGGGATGACAAAATAGATACAATACGATTTATGCAACGACACCGATTAAATCGCGGGAATGACAACAAGATCAATCCGGTTGCATATTACTATTAAATTGTTGGCCTTCTTGATTCATTTGTTGTTGTTCTTGTTGCATTTCTTGATCTTCTTGTTGCTGTAATTGCTGATCTTTGTATTGAGTGTCAGTTTCTGGCGCTGCAGTTTCACCTGGTGTTGCATAATGACCTGCTGTAGTTGGATCAGTTTCATTGCTATTAGTTTCATTTATGCCGGTACCACTTGCAGCATTACCAGCATAAGCATTTATCATCATGCATGATGCCAGTACCAATAAAAATTTAACTAAGACTTTCATGGTTACATTCCTTGTGAAGATAAAAATCGCGTCATAAATAACTTATTTCGCTAACTCGAACAACAACCACTCAGAATTTTTATCTGCTGTTATTTCCAGTTGCGCAGCCGCTGTTAAACCTAACCCATCGCCTGCTTCAATTCGATGACCATTAACATTCATCTCACCAGCAATCATTTGAATCCAAACTGCATGATTTTGTTTTGTTTGAAATGATAAGTGTTGCTGTTGATTTAACGCGCCCAAATATAAATAAGCATCTTGATGAATAGTTAAACTATTTTGCTGATTGTTATCTTTAATTGGCTGAATTAAGGGAACTAATTTCCCAACTTGTTTTTGATAAGGCATTTGCTGATAACTAGGTTGTAAATGTTTTTGATTTGGAAAGATCCAAATTTGTAACAGTTCTAGCAATTGATTAGATGCATTCCATTCACTATGTTGCACCCCACTGCCTGCTGACATCAATTGAATTTCACCTGTTTTTATAGTGGTTTGATTACCCATACTATCTTGATGAGTAACTTCACCTTGTAAAATTACTGTAATAATTTCCATATCATGATGATGATGTAATGGAAAACCATTTTGTGGTTGCACCACATCTTGATTAATAACACGTAATTTATAAAAACCTTGATAACGCGGATCAATATAGTCTCCAAATGAGAAAGTATGCTCTGATACTAACCAAGGTGTTTTAGTTATACCGCGAGAATTTGATTTACGAAGAATGACTTCCACTATAGCCTCTCGTTAATTTTTTGTATCCATCTTCAGGACTACTTCCTTCACGCATTCTAGAGGAATTTCCATCATCTGATAAACCTTCACTATCACTACTACTGGTATTGGGTTGCGAACTATTAGGCGTTGTGTTTGGTGTTAATAATCCAAAACCAGGAAGTGAACTTGCTGATTGGGTACCAGGCTTTTTACTTAACTTTCTTGCATCTGATTTTTTAGTTTTATCATCTTCTGTTGTGAGACTACGATTACGTGTACCAATGCTACCAATGAAGGGTAAAGAAATACTCGTACTAGAATTTTTTCTAGTTAATTTTGGCGGTGAAAAAACTGACAGTGCTTCTTCTATTTCTTCAATATTTTTATCAAATTGTCGCATAGTCATTAAAAATGCTTCATGCACAAGCATTGCGTTGTAATAAGCGTAAATAAGCGATTGGCTCGCAATATTAATTAGCTTTTCTGTATCGTCATTAAGCTCTGTAACTCTTCCAATATATTGCAACAACATTTGTCTAAATTTTTCAAAATAAAAATTAAATTGTGCTTCACTTTTAGTAACAAAATATCTATCAAAAAAATTGTAAATATTTCTTAACAAACTTTGATATTTTTCAGGATGAATAGCTTCAAGAAATGTATGTGCATCTGGTAAAAATTTCTCTTCGATAACCAATCTTCGTTGTACCAATGCTCGTATTGGCTCTTCAATAGCCCATATTTCTTGGTTCATTATCGTGGCTAACAATTTAATGTCTGGAAAATTTGATTTACCTTCAAAATAACTATCAAGGCCTTCATAAAATACTTGTAAAGCTCCAACTTCTTTACAAGCAGATTCTATTTTTTGCTCGTCTGCTTTTTCTAGATTATTTGTCATTGGAAACAATTGGCAAAACTTATGGCTATGTAAAAACAAAAAATGCTTCCTCGGATTGAGTAAGTCTTTAAGGACAGGAAATTGTTCTGAATACTGTAAGAGCTCGTATAAATTAAATGTCAGACTAATTAAATTATTTTTTTCTGACGAAATTTTTTTATCGCACGCTAATTTTTTAGCAAAAAATCGAATTGCTCGTTTTTGATCAGGAGTAAATTGCTGCATTAAAAGATGCTGTATATGGCTAAGCCAGTCTTTGATCACTTTCTCTTCTTGAGGTAATGCCTTCAATCTTTGCAGTTGAAAATAGGCAATATAAATTGTTTCATTGTTTTGAAATTTGATAATTGCGAGTCGATCTTGGTCTTGGTTATTACAAATATAACTTAAGTTCTCAGCTGCAAAATTGGTAACGGTATTATATACAACTTGGGAAAATCCACTGTGCAATAAACCTTTTTGTTTAAATTCCACGAAGTGAAACTGATCTTGTCTATTGATTTTTTGCTGTCTTTCTTTCGACAACTTTGCAAGTTCTTTTCCTATTTTTAATATTTCATCTAGCTTAGTTCTGCAATTTTTTTGAAATTCTTTTAAGTCAGATGTTGTAAGCTGTGGAAATTTACATAGCCATTCTTCAAATTTCGTTTCTATAACTTTAAGAGGGAATTTACGTTTATCGGCGTTTGATATTGTTTTAATAAAGAATTCGAATTCGTTTTTTAAAATTTCCTGAATTTCTACTTGCGCCAAATTAAATTTCAATTCTTGAAAAATAAGATCGGCTAATTCAATAATTTTATTAATAAAAACGTACTTTTGATATCTAAAAAATTTTTCTGTGTCTCTATCTTGAATAGCATGTAATTGAGATTCGGATACGAATGGCATTTCTAAAACACGAAAAAGATGATTTTCTTCATTTGCCATCATTGTGGTAGCTAAATCTTCATCGCCTGTAGCAAGATAAACATTGAAATTACCGTCTAAAAATGAACTTCGCTCTAAACAAAATTCATAACTATTAATAGGTGGAATAATGTTATCTGGTGTAATGAATGAGTTAAGAATTGTTCTTAAATCTCGTTCAAAACTTAGATTGTAAAGTGTTTCTGAAATTGTTGATGTAGAATATTTTTGGCTGTTATTGTTGTTATTCTCATTAGTTGTGTGTTCATCCTGAACGTGTTTTTGTCCTTTAGTTGGCATTGTTATTCTCTTCTATTGTTTAATAAAATTATCTTATAACACCTCAAAATTAGTAAATTTTTTATTAGAAATTATTTCAAACTGAACGGCTGTTACGTGTGCCGTATCAGGGCCATGTTGTAACCATTTTTTTAATATTTCAATATCTTTTTCATCACCACAAGCAATTACTTCAACTGTTCCATCTGGTAAATTTTTTGCGTATCCAACTAAATTTAATTTTTGGGCTTGTTTTTTAGTGTTTGCGCGGAAAAATACGCCTTGGACTTTTCCAGAAATAATTGCACGAAAACATACTTCCATTTGTTCTCCTTTTGCTACTTGTTAATCTAAGTCCATTTTTCTTTCTAAACTTCTTTTTGTTTGTTCACCGAATAATTTGTATTTAAGTTCGCCATCTGGTGAAAAAATAAAAGTTGCGGGAACAACAGCCATTTCACCAAGTTGTAACTGTTGAGCCGCGTTGCCAATAAGTGAAGGGTATTCAATTTTCATTTGTTGAATGGTTTGTTTTAATTGTCTAGTCGGTTGTTGATCGTAATTAACTGCAAATAAAACAGCGTCTTTATTTTGATGCGCTCGATAAAATTCGTTTAATTGAGGGATTTCATCAGCGCACGGACCACACCAATCAGCCCAATAATTAAGAATTACCCATTTACCTTTATAAGCAGACATATCAATCACATTACCATCGATATCTCTTAAATTTTTAGCACTATAAAGTGATGGTTGTTCAGCAAATGCTGATGTAATAAAAAAAATTGAAAAAAACAAAATAAAAATTTGTTTATAAATTTTTGTCATAAAAATAACTCCTTGATTAACGAATCCAGCGATCAATCAGCATCGCACTAAACAATAACATCAAATACCAAATAGAATAACGAAAGGTTTTCATAGCAATAATAGGTTTATCTTGTTGTTTTAAATAAAGGGCGTAATACAAGAAAATAATGTCGAGTATTAATGCTGAAATTAAATAAAAAATACCGCACATTTCAGTTAAATAGGGAAAAATACTAACAATAGTTAATAAAATGGTATAAAGAACAATTTGTAATTTCGTAAATGGTACGCCATGCGTTACAGGCATCATTGGAATATTAGCATCGGCATATTCTTGTTTTCTGTAAATTGCTAAAGCCCAAAAGTGTGGTGGTGTCCAAATGAAAATAATTAAGACTAGTAATAAAGCATTCGCATCAATTTGATTAGTAACAGCGGTCCAACCAAGCAATGGAGGAGCAGCGCCGGCTAATCCGCCAATTACAATATTTTGTGGCGTCGCATGTTTTAGATAAATTGTATAAACAATCGCATAACCAAACATCGTGATTAATGTTAAAACTGCAGTTAAAACATTAACGAATAACACTAAAATCAGCATTGATATAATTGCTAACACACAAGCAAAAATGAATGCTGCTTGAGTTGAAATTTTTCCTTGTGGTAGTGGTCTACGTTGGGTACGCCGCATGATGGCATCAAAATGACGATCGATTAGATGATTCAATACCGCAGCTGACGCTGAAGCAGCAGCAATCCCAATAGTTGCGTAAAAATAAACTAACAATGAAAGAGTTTCAGGTTTTGGCGCAAGCAACATACCAACGGCCATCGTTAATAGCATTAATGCTACTACGCGAGGTTTGCATAATATTAAATAATCACGCCAGTTTTGACGAAAATTAGCATTTGTTTCAATTTGTTTTTTTAAAGGCATAAAATACAAAACTTACCATTGTTAATAACAATAATGCAGCCACACCATTATGCAAAACTGCAATTGGTAATGGGAGCAACCATACCGCATTTAAAATTCCTAAAATAATTTGTAACGTTAATAGTGACAGCATGATAATTGCTATTTTCTTGAATAATCGGCTACCAGAAAAGAATAAAAATATTGAGGTAAATAATACATAGAACGCAACAATTAAGGCACCAATCCTATGTGTAACATGTATAGTTACACGCGGTGTATTGCCTAAAACTCCGCCTTGATAGTTCGGCCTAATTGGTGAAATCAAATTAAATGCTTGCTTGAAATCCATTGGTGGTAACAAATGGCCTTGGCATGCTGGAAAAGT
>CAZYCO010000004.1:22844-44949 GCA_964645885.1 uncultured Gammaproteobacteria bacterium | reverse complement strand
GGGCAAACTAACGCAGCATAATTGCTACTAACCCATCCACCCAATGCAATTTGTAAAAACACGATAATTAATCCTACGATTGCTACTAATTTAAAGTTGTTTTTTTCGATTTCAAAATATTTGCCTTCAGAGTTTATCTGTAATGTTAATCCCCAAAGTAATGACAATAAAATCATGCCACCTAATAGATGTCCCATAACAACAACAGGTAATAAACCCAAAGTAACAGTTAACATCCCTAAAGTTGCTTGAAAAACAACTGTTAAAATAATAAAGAAAAGCCAAGCAAATATTTTTTTATTTTTAATTGTGGAGAAAAAAGTTGTAACCAATATCGTTACAATTAGTAAAACTAAGGAGCCGGCTAAATAACGATGAATCATTTCAATCCAAGCTTTTGATTGACCTTTTGGAGCAAGAAGATGGCCATAACAACCAGGCCAATCTGGGCAGCCAAGTCCTGCATCTTTTAAGCGGGTATAAGCACCAAGCATCACCACGCACCATGCTAAAACTACAGCAAGCATGGAAAGTTTTAAGATCAATTTTTTTGCCATAAATAACTTACTCATGAATTAATCGTTTTAAATCTTTTAAGATACCTTTTGGCTCTGCATTTTCTGGGTAGCGCATCATTAAGTTACCCATAGGATCAACCAGATATAAAGATTGGTATTGTATAGTAGAATGTCGCTTATAAATGTTGAGTAATTGAATGCTTGTGTAAGTACTTTTTAATTCATTATTTAATTTGTCGTTATTATTTGATCCGAGAGCCACGACGAAACATTTTAATTTTTCTTGTTTTGGGCCAAGAGCTAAACGTACTTGCTGCATTTTATATAAATTTTCTTTACACACTTGCTCGCATGGCTCGTTGGTAAAATAAAGTAACCACCAAATGCGATGTAAATCAGCGCGAGAAATTTTCTGCCCTTTAGTATCTTCTATTCGCAATGCATCGATTGCGATCATTGGTTTTAATAATTCGCCATGGTTTGTTGTTTTATTACTCCAGCGAATATCATGATTGTACATATAAAAAGCAATGATCAGCGGCACTACAAATACAATGAATAAGGCAGCTATGACTAAAATATTTTGTTTATTTGGTTTTTTACTCATCATTGTTAACCTTTTTGAAACTTGCAATAACGAATACGATTACTAAAACTGCTGCTAATAAAAACCATTGAACTGCATAAGCGATATGTCGTTGATGAGATACTTGCACAGCTTGTTGGGATTGCAAAAAACTATTTTTATTTGCTGCATCAAGTTGTAACACTACTGGGATCACCTTTTGATTTAATTGCTTTTGAATAAAAGCAAAATCGATGGCTTCAATTACCATTGGCCAATTCTTTGTTTGCTGAATCGTACCTAGTACAAAATCTTTTGTTCTGTCTGGTTCGATAAAAGCTTCAATATTTTGTATGCCATGGATTGGCTTCAATTGAGGAGTAAAATTCATCTCGTTATTACTTCGTGGAATAAAGCCTCTATCAATTAACACCCGTTGCCCACTTACTTGAAGAATAAATGGTGTTAAGACACGAAAACCGATTCTATGATCAGCATGCTGATTATCAAGCAAAAATTGCTGCTCATTATCGAAAAATCCGCTTAATTTTACGCGTCTGAAGGTGAAATCATTTTGGGGTAATTTTTCTAAATCTTGCTCACTTAAAGCTGGCATTAACGGTCTTTGTGCAAAATTCCGCTCTATATTTAATTTTTCTTTTGCACGTTCTAATTGCCAAAATCCTAGTTTTAATAGCATTACTAACGCAATAAGCGTTAAGATTGTGGCTATTAAGGATGGTTTGAATTGCTTTTTAAGCATTATTCCTCGCAGAAATATCTCACTAAGGAGCATTGTCATGATTTTTAAAATTTTAGTCATCATTGTCATGCTAATTATTTTAGGTGCGCTTGGAAGTAGTCTTATTTATTTGGTGCGCGATCGAGGTAACACTACGCGAACTGTTAAAGCCTTAACCTGGCGCATTGGTTTATCTCTCTCTTTATTTTTGCTGCTCTTCATTGCTTACGCCCTAGGTTGGATTAAACCACACGGAATATAACCGTTTCTTAATAATTCTTTTGAAATAACCGTTACTATCATTCTTTTGAGATCTGTTTCTATGAAAACATCACCATCATTTTCTTCATTTAAATTACAAGTGCTTTTAATAGCGATGGTTGCATGTTCCTTTGCAACTACTGATTTTTATTTACCTTCCTTACCCGCGATAACTGAATACTTTCATATTTCAACTACAGACGCACAATTTACCATTACTATTTTTCTTTTCAGTATCAGTTTAATGCCACTTTTTTATGGCCCACTTTCAGATTATTTTGGTCGTAGAAATATCTTAATAATGGGTTATCTCATTTTTATGTTCGGAAGTGTTTTATGTATCTTCACACAAACGTTTCAGATGTTATTAATTGGTCGATTTTTACAAGGTTTCGGAATTTGCGCTGCATCACTCTTAGCAAGAGTTATTCTCAGAGATTGTTATACCGGTACAGAACTAGCAAAAAATACTGGAAAATTGTCGCTTGGGACATCATCAGCATTAACTCTTTCACCAATGATTGGCGGTTTTATACAACAATATTTTGGATTTCGTACTGCTTTCGCGTTATTGTTTTTCTGCGGATTTATCTTATGTACCTTCACTTATTTTTATTTACCCGAAACCAATCGTTTTAAAAAAACACAGTCATTAAATCTTCTTTCAATTTGTAAAAATTATATTTCGATAATTAAAGCCCCTATTTTTATAGCGTATGCCTTAACATCGGGGATAGCGATGTCGAGTATTATTGCTGCTGCAATCATCAATCCATTTTTAATACAAATTACTTTACAAACCTCTCCGCAAATGTACGGCATTTTAACTTTACTTATTTCAACCGGATTAATTTTAGGTGCCAGCGTTAATATGAGATTAGTAACGAAATTAGGGATTAATCGCATGATTATGCTCGGAAGTATTATCTTATTTTTCGCAGGTTTGTTGTTATCCATCAGCGGATTGTTAAATTATTTGAGTCTTTCGACTCTTGTGATTACAAGTTTTATTGCTGCATTTGCGGCGTCATTTATTTTCCCGAATGCTATGACTGGTTCGCTTTCGCTATTTCCAAATATGATTGGGACAGCTGGTGCAATTTATGCTTGCATCCAAGCATTAGTTTCGACCCAGGTTAGCGGTATCGTGAGTCAATTTAAAACCAACAGTCAAATGCCATTGGCTTTAAGTTATATATTGTTAGCGATTACGATTTTAGTATTAATAGTAATAATTACAGTTCTAAATAAAGGAGCCTTCACTCGCACACGAGAGAAGGAAATACTTATTTTAGAGCCAATAAACGAAAATAAATAAAAACAACCAAACAACGTCAACGAAGTGCCAATACCAAGCAACGCCTTCAAATGCAAAGTGCCGTTCAGGTGTGAAATGACCTTTTATTGCACGTAACAAAATGACGAACAGCATAATTGTTCCAATCGTAACGTGTGCACCATGGAATCCCGTTAACATAAAAAATGTTGTGCCATAAATACCTGACGAAAGACGTAAGCCTAATTCTTTGTACGCTTCACTATATTCAATCGCTTGCATTATTAAGAATGCGACACCAAGTAGTACGGTTAATAAAAGACCAATAACTAATTGTTTGCGATTATTCTTTTTTAACGCCCAATGTGCCCAAGTTACTGTTACACCACTTGTTAACAAAATAAGTGTATTGATAGCAGGAATGCCCCATGCGCTAAGCACTTTTATTGGAGCTAAATAACTCATATTGTCTGGATTAGATAAAACTGGCCATGTCATTTTAAATCCAGGCCAAAGTAAATAATTGGTAAATGGAGAACCGTATTGGCCACCCAATTCTGGAAGAGTGTATAAACGAGCGTAGAAAAGTGCGCTGAAAAATGCGCCAAAAAACATTACTTCAGAAAAAATAAACCAAGCCATTGCCCAACGAAATGTTCTATCTACTTGTAAATTGTAAACGCCGAGTTGATTTTCTTTAATTACGGTACCGAACCAACCAAACATCATATAAAACAAAATAAGAAAACCAACAAAAAAGATGTATGGCCCATACCATTGCTGATGCAACCAGTTGGCAGCTCCAACCATAATACAAAATAAAGCAATTGAACCAACCAACGGCCAGTAACTTGGCTGCGGTAAGTAATAATGAGATGTGGATGATTGGCTTGCCATAGTTATTTCCTCAATTAATCTTTTTTAACTTTCGAAATATCAAATATCGTATAGGACAAAGTAATAACTGAAATCTCTTTTGGAAGCTTAGGATCAAGATGAAATACCACAGGCATTGTCTTTGATTCGCCACTTCTAAGTGTTTGTTGTCTAAAACAAAAACATTCCGTTTTCTTTAAGTATTGCGCAGCCACGCCAGGTGTAACACTTGGTATTGCTTGAATGGTCATCGTTTTTGGCGAGTTATTCATTGCAAAATAAGCGATTTTTTTCTGTTCCCCTGGATGCATCTCAATTTTTTTTTGTAATGGGTAAAATTTCCATGGCAATGCTTCATTACGCGTTGTAACAAACTCAACTGTGATCAAACGACTTTTGTCTATTTCTATTTTATTTTCTGTATAACTTGCTGGTTGTAATGATGTTTTACCATTCACTCCTGTTAATTTACAAAATACGTTGTAAAGCGGTACTAAAGCAAAACAAAAACCAAACATTAATATGACAATTAATCCAGAAATTATCAGTAATCGTTTGTGTTTTTTTTGCTGCATAATTTATTTTATTTCTGGTGGTACTTCGAATGAGTGATATGGTGGAGGAGAACTTAATGTCCACTCTAAACCATGATGTCCTTCCCATACTTCTGCAGTTGCTTTTGGTCCTTTGCCTCTGGCTGCTTGAATTACAATATAAAGAAAAATAAGTTGTGAAAAACCAAAAATAAATGCGCCTATCGTTGCAATTTCATTAAAGTCGGTAAATTGCAATGCATAGTCAGGAATACGGCGTGGCATGCCTGCTAAACCTAAAAAGTGCATAGGGAAAAATGTTAAGTTTAATGAAATAGCTGTTAACCAAAAATGCAACTGGCCTAAACGTTCGTTGTACATATGTCCGGTCCATTTTGGTAACCAATAATAGACTCCAGCAATAATTGCGAATAACGCACCAGGGACAAGAACATAATGAAAATGTGCAACAACGAAATATGAATCTTGATATTGAAAATCAGCAGGTGCGATCGAAAGCATCAAGCCAGAAAATCCACCTAATGTGAACATGAATAAAAATCCAACCGCAAACAACATTGGAGTTTCAAAAGATAATGAACCGCGAAACATGGTTGCGGTCCAGTTAAACACTTTTACACCAGTTGGTACGGCAATCAGCATCGTTGCATACATAAAAAATAATTCAGCGCTTAATACAATGCCGGTTGTAAACATATGATGCGCCCAAACAATAAACGAAAGAATCGCAATTGCACCAATTGCATACACCATGAATCGATAACCAAATAACTTTTTACGACTAAATGTTGGAATGATTTCTGAAATAATCCCGAAAGCAGGCAAAATTAAAACGTAAACTTCTGGGTGACCAAAAAACCAAAATATGTGTTGATATAAAAGTGGATCACCGCCGCCAGCAGCATTAAAAAAGCTGGTACCAAAATGACGATCGGTCAACATCATGGTCACAGCCCCTGCAAGAACAGGCATGATTGCAAGTAATAAGAATGCTGTAATTAACCAACTCCAAACAAATACAGGCATTTTCATTAATGTCATGCCAGGTGCACGCATATTGAAAATGGTCGCAATGATATTAATAGCACCTAAAATAGATGACACCCCCAATAAGTGAATCGCGAAAATCATGAAGTCAGTGCCTGGAGGAGCATATTTTGTTGAGAGTGGTGCATACATTGTCCAACCAAAATTTGGTCCGCCACCATGAACGAACATAGATGCACTAAGTAAGATCACAGCAAAAGGTAAAATCCAAAAACTCCAGTTATTCATACGTGGTAAAGCCATATCTGGCGCACCAATCATCATTGGAATTTGCCAATTCGCTAAACCAACTAATGCCGGCATAATCACACCGAACACCATAATCAAACCATGCATCGTCACTAATTGATTGTAATAATTTGGATCAATGATGCTTAATCCTGGATGAAATAACTCTGCCCGAATAACGAGCGCCATTGCACCACCAACAAATAACATAATGAAACTTAACCAAAGATAAAGTGTTCCAATATCTTTATGGTTAGTTGTAAAAAGCCAATGTGATAACCATGGCCATAATCCTTTTTCACGATGATGATGCTCTACATGTGAATTTGCGCTTGTTGTCATATCGCTCATTGTTTATCTCCCACCTGTTGTTGGGTTCTTAATTTAGTTACTTCTTCTGGTTGAATTAAATCGCCAGTGTTATTTCCCCAAGCATTACGCTCGTAAGTTACAACTGCAGCTATTTCTAGATCATCTAACTGATTTGCAAACGCTTGCATCGCAGTACCCGTACGACCATTCAATACTATTTCAATGTGTCTTGAAATTGGGCGACCAGTCGATAAAGAACTACCTTTTAATGGTGGGAATAAATGCCCAATACCCGTTCCATCTTCGGCGTGACATGCAAGACAGAATTTT
This sequence comes from uncultured Gammaproteobacteria bacterium, assembly GCA_964645885.1. Lineage (GTDB taxonomy): Bacteria > Pseudomonadota > Gammaproteobacteria > CAZYCO01 > CAZYCO01 > CAZYCO01. The sequence continues at coordinate 38,240 of CAZYCO010000004.1, read as the reverse complement.
TCATAAACTGCTTTACCTTTAGCCATCATTTCGTTGAATGAATAAGGTTTATTTGCAGTTTTTGTTGTAGCTAGTTTTGCAGACATCTCTGGCGCTGCCGCTGGATTTTGTTTAGCTACCCAAGCTTGAAATTCTTCTGGCGGAACCGCTTTTACTACTATCGGCATATATGCATGATGCACACCACATAATTCAGCGCATTGTCCGGGATATACTCCAGGTTTTTCTATTTTTGCCCAAGTTTCATTAATAAACCCAGGTAGTCCATCACGTTTAATTCCTAAAGCAGGTACCCACCAAGAGTGAATTACATCGTTAGAGGTAACTAAGAAACGTATTTTTCTATTTGTTGGTACAACAAGTGGATGATCAACTTCTAATAAATAATTGCTATTTTTTTGTTGTTTATTATGAATTTGTTGATAAGGCGTGCTTAAAGAACTGAAGAAACTAATACCTTGATCTAAGTATTCATACTGCCAACGCCATTGGTAACCAGTAATTTTAATTGTGAGATCTGGGCGTGAAGTATCGTTCATATCGATCAATACTTTGGTTGCAGGAATAGCCATTCCAATCAAAATAAGAAATGGAATAATCGCCCAAAAAATCTCTAAGCTAGTATGTTCATGAAACTGTGAAGCAACAGCGCCTCGTGATTTACGATGCATAATGATGGAATAAATCATCACACTAAAAACAACTACACCAATCGCGACACAAATCCAGAAAATTGTCATGTGCAAATTATAAATTTTATGACTAACAGGAGTAACGCCTTCTGGCATATTGTATTTAGAAGCAAAAGCACTGCCTGCATATGTCCACAAAGCTAAAGCAAACATCGCGATTTTAGTTGGCAGTTTGTTTTTATTCATTGAAGTCCTCCAAATTCCTGTCATTCCCGTATAGGCGGGAATCCAGTAAAAAGGTGGGCACGCATATGTGCTTTACCCACCCTACAAAAATCTATTTCATTTCTTACCAAAGTGAATAGTCACCTTTTGTTTTACTTTCTTGCACCATGTACTTCACTGCGGCGATCACATCGGTGTTAGAACATGACTTACAACCACCCATAATATGTTGATTGTCGATACCGTTAATTGAGTGAGAAATAAGCGTTCCCATTCCTTGTGCAATTCTTGATTCCCATGCTTTTTTATCGCCAACAATTGGGGCACCATTTGCTCCAGTAGCATGGCAAGATGCGCAATTTTTTTCATAAACCATTTTGCCGTGAGCAATTGTTGGTTTTTGCGCAGGTTTCATAAACGCAAGGCGTTTTTGTTCAGATGATAAAGACTTATCAATAAGGTAGTTCACAGCGCTACGAATTTCGGCATCCGTACAAGTCACACAATTTCCTTTTAATGGCATATTGTTGTAACCATTTATAGTGTGTTCATAAAGTACATTCATACCTTTGCGATAACGTTCCATCCAATTTTCTGAATCACCAATAACTGGTGCTCCCATCACTTCACGTCCTTCGCCATGGCAAATTGCACAACGATTATAAAATACTTTTCTTCCTATTTTTTCTTCGTCTTCATTTTCAATTAGTTTGCCGAAATTAGTGCCACTGTGTCTTACGCTATTTAAATAAATAACAATAGAACGTAAGTCGTAATCAGTGAGATGACTTAAACTGTTATGATTTACTTCTGCCATTGGGCCAACCACTTTACCGGCACCACGGATCAATTCGCTTTTACGAAATACATCCATAACTTCTTCAACTGAGGTACCTTGCAAACCTAGACCAGTGATATTTGGAGCCCAAAATCCATCGATAAAACCACCAGTTAAATATTTCGAACGTTTTGGTGAACCTAAAAGATTAAGCGGACTGTGGCACATAGCACAGTGTCCCAAACCTTCAACTAAATATGCGCCGCGGTTCCATTCAGGAGATTTTTTTGGGTCGTATTGATACTGACCACTGTAAGGATAGAAAAATAAAATTTTCCAACCAAACTGCAGAAAACGCCAGTTAAATGGAAATGGAATATCCATTTTTTTATTTTGTTGTTTAACAGGGGGGATGCTAAATAAATATGCTTTAAGCGCTAATAAATCTGGAGTAGAAACTTTATTAAAGAATACATACGGAAATACTGGTAAATAGTGTTTGCCATCTGGACGTACGCCATCGCGCATTGCACGAATAAACTGCTCGTTAGTCCATTTACCAATTCCTGTTTCAGGATCAGCTGTAATATTTGGAGAGTAGATTACCCCGAATGGTGTACGAATCGCCAAACCACCAGCATAAGCTTTGCCGCCCTCAGGGGTATTGGTATGGCAAGAAATACAATCGCCCATTTTTGATAGGTATTCGCCACGCTCAATTAATTTGCGCTGCTCGCCAGTCCCATAATTTGGTTTGGGATAAACCGCAAAAAGTTCCATGCGTGTATAAGCTTCTTGCTGAGAAATAACAGTTTTTTCTGCTGAAAAAGCAGTTCCTGCAAGACAAAATAAGGCAAAAATAAAAATGAAATTTTTTATAGAATGATGCATTTTAAAATTCGCACTCCAGAATTTCGCTTGCGCGGATTCTAGCTACTTTATATGCAAATACAATTGATTTTTAGGGTAAAAACAGCCTTTTTATAGAGGAAAAATGAGAATGATTCTCTTTCTTTAAAAATAATTTTCTTTGAAAAATTTAACGGTTTGTTAATGCTGCGTTAGTTAAACTTGAGCCATATTTTTTGCATTTTAAATAAATTAGCCGTTAGTATGTGGTTTTCGCGGATAAGGGAATTTCGTTTATGTCATCAAACGCACCAGCTAGATCAAGGGTCCTTAGTGTTTTCTCCTTAGTCATGATTAATGTGATTGCTATCGATAGCCTTCGTAATGTTCCTGCTGCTGCTGAATATGGTTTGTCTTTAATTTTCTATTACGCATTTGCCGCTTTATTATTTTTTATTCCTAGTGCCATGGTATCTGCAGAATTAGCGACTGGTTGGCCATTAGATGGTGGCGTGTATGTTTGGGTCAGAGAAGCGTTTGGAAGAAAAACGGGGTTAATGGCGATTTGGCTGCAATGGATTGAAAATGTAATTTGGTATCCCACCATTATGTCATTTATTGCAGGTACAATTTTGTTTTCTATCAATCCAGCAAGTGCGGAAAATAAATTTTATCTGTTAGCCATCATGTTAGTTTTATTTTGGGCTGCAACTTTTTTAAATATGCAAGGAATGAAAATATCTGCATTAATTAGTGAAGTATCTGCAATTACTGGTACTTTAATTCCAATGATCTTTATTATTGTTTTGGGTGGTTTGTGGTTATTCCAAGGAAAAACTTCTCAAATCAATTTTTCATTATCTTCACTTGTTCCTAATTTAAGCAATTTTACTAATCTATCTTATTTAACAGGCATACTTCTCAGTTTAGTTGGTGTCGAATTATCAGCGACTTATGCTCAATCCGTACGTAATCCTCAACGTGATTATCCTAGAGCAATGTTAATTTCTGTATTGATTATTATTTCAAGTTTAACTTTATCTTCACTTGCAATTGCTATTGTATTACCTAAACAAGAAATTAGTTTAGTGCATGGATTAGTAGAAGCATTTAGTGAATTTTTTAAAGCTTATAATTTACCTTGGATGACCAAAATAGTTGCTTTCATTATTATTATTGGTGGTTTTGGTAGTGTTGCTGCTTGGATTCTTGGTCCTAGTAAAGGAATGTTTGCCGCTTCACTCGATGGCAATATCCCTCGTGTTTTTAAAACAACAAATAAAAACGGTGCCCCAGCAGCATTACTTATTTTACAAGCTGTTATTTTCACTGTTCTTTGTTCATTATTTTTATTTATGCCAAGCGTAAATAGTTCTTATTGGGTATTAACTGCACTTACAACTCAACTTTATATGTTGATGTATTTCATGATGTTTATTGCTGCAATTAAATTACGCTACAGTAAACCAGATGTTAGACGTAGTTATCGTATACCTGGCGGTAATTTTGGAATGTGGGTGGTAGCTGGTATTGGTGCACTCGCAAGTTTAGGCGCTATCGTTATTGGATTTTTACCCCCAGAAGGATTTAATTACGGCAGTTTATTAAATTATGAGCTTATTCTCGGTATTGGCTTCGTGTTTTTAAGTATTCCACCAGTAATTTACTCAATGGTACAAAAACGTCTTGCGTTAAAAAAAATTTACGTCGCTGATGTAGAACTAGGAACTTGAAACCAGACACTATCATCTAATCGCAATGCACTTAGCACATTGCCCCAAATACAACCGGTATCAACACACAGATATTGTTTCTCGTGCGTTTCACCTTCTAATGCAGCCCAATGACCAAAGATAATTTTTATTTGATCATGTTGTTTCTGTTTTCTAATTTCAAACCATGGTTTTAATGTTGCAGGCTGTGAACCTATTTTCCCTTTGTATTTAAAATCAAGCGCGCAATCTTCATAACAAAAACGCATTCTTGTTAAAACATTAGTGATAAAGCGTAAACGATCTGCTGAAGATAAACTTTCATTCCACTGATTTGGATAATCACCAAATAATGTTGATAACCTTTGTAGAAATTGATCATGCCGCAAATTATTTTCAAGTTCATGTGCATAAATTAATGCGTCTGAAACAGTCCACATTGAAGCAATACCTGCATGAACAAATAATGTTTGTGATGATTCATCAAAATGAATCATTGCTTGTTGACGTAACCACTCACATAAAACTGCAGCATCTTCTGCATTTAATACATCATGAAATGTATCTTGTTCTTTAATTTTTCGAACTTGATAAAACACTGCTAATAAATGTAAATCATGATTACCTAAAATTACTTTGCAATTTGATTGTTCTTGTAATGATTTTATGTAACGCAAAACATCTAAAGAATGTTTACCGCGATTAACTAAATCACCAGTAAAAATTAAAGTATCATCTTTTGTTGAAAAATTAATTTTTTTAATCAGCGCAGTTAATTCTTCAAAACAACCTTGCACATCGCCAATAACATATGTCGCCATTATTATCGTCCAGGTGTTGGTGTTGATGGTGGTTTAATAGAAACATCTAAAACTTCTTGTACTGATTTACCAACTTCAAGTGAAATACCTGCAGCGGCAGCTGCTTTTGCATCAATTGCGGCAGCAAGTGGTAGCACTTTTACAAATTCTTGTTGTCGCTCTGGTGTAACTGCATATGGGAAAACGATATTACTATTTTTAATTACTATGCCTTGTACTGTTTCATTTTTATTTAAGATAGCGTAATCATGAAAAATTTGATTGTTTAGACCAACTTCATGTAGCTCCATCTTTGCTAAAGCATTCACTACTGTATTCACATCTTTATATTGCGGACGCTCTGCTAAAAAATTCTCAAAAACTTGTTTAGTGATTAATGCGCCTTCATTGACATGTACCGGGCCTGATTTTGCATCGTTGGTTTTAATTGTTCCTTTTTCTTGTGCTTCACGTACCCAAGTTAAGAAATCATTTGCAATATTGATATCGGATAAAGCAAAGCTTGATCCTGTTTTTTGAGTTTTAGCGAATGGTGAAAAACCTTCGCCAACGATTGAACCTACTTTAGTTTCAATTTTATGCGGGATTTTTTGTTCTAATAAGTTTCTTTGTATCAACTCTGCATCGGCGCGAAGAATTAATACACCTAATAAACCACTACGTCGTTCATCTTCTTCTAACATCGCAAGCCAAGCAGCTAATACATCTGCATCACTTGCAATCCATAAAAAACTTTGTTGTGGCATTATTTCTTTTGCGATGGTCAAAGTAACACGTTTACGAAATTCATCCTGATTTAAATTATTAAACTCATATTTATAATCGGTTCCTTGTCCAACCATCGAACCTTCCCATGCATTCCATTTTTTAGGTGGTGCGCCAAAGCGATCTAAAATTGTAACTGAAAAATCGACAATTACTTTTCCTACGTTATATAGAAGGCCAGCAGAAAATACTGCATAAGCCCATAACATTTGACGTTGAGTTAAACTTTCATTGGCTTCAGTTTCCTCAGGTAAAAAATATGCTCGACTTAATTTTGTTGCGAGTAAGGCACGATGTAATCCATGCGTTAAAATTCCACCAGGTTTTGAAAAATAACTATTTTGTGTTTCTGGCAACGATTGAACAAACTCTGCAAAACGTTCAATGAGTGTCGTGCAATGTGTTTCATATTGCATTTCATCTAAATTTAAAATTTCAGGTAACTCAGTAATTGGCATTTGTGGTTTATAAAGTGCTAACAATTCGCGTGCACGCAAAATTGAAAATGAACCTGGTTCTAAAGGCTTTTTTTGCTTCTTTGAATCCTCGACTTGAACATAACTTTTAATTCCTTTGAACATACTTATTTCCTCATATCTGATAAGGCAAAAATGGCATTACTGATAGTTACAAATTCAGCAATTGTTAATGTCTCTGGGCGGCGTGTTGGATCTATATTTAATTCGATCCAACTTGCGTGAGAAAGATAAGGTTTAAGACTGTTTTGAATTGTTTTGCGTCTTAAATTAAATGCATCTCTCACAACATTTTGAAATAAAGAAAAATCTTTTGCGACTAATGGTAAATTTTCATATGGTTTTAAATAAACAATTGCTGAATTTACTCTAGGTGGTGGAGCAAAGGCTTCTAGGCCTACATCAAACAAATGTTCAATTTGACAAAAATATTGCGCCATCACACTTAATCGACCGTAATCATTAGAGTTTGGTGTTGCTACTAATCGATCGACAACCTCTTTTTGCAGCATAAAAAGCATATCTTGAATACAAATTCGAAACTCGAATAAATGAAATAAAAGTGGTGTTGAAATGTTATACGGCAGATTGCCAATACATCTTAATTTTTGATTTTGGTTAGTAACTAAACTTGAGTAATCTACCTTTAATGCATCTTGCGAAATGATAGTCAGCTTAGAATTAAAACCATATGATTTTTGTAAAAAACTGATAACGTCTCTATCAATTTCAATAACTGTTAATGGGCATTCAAATTCTAATAGCGGTTTGGTTAGTGCTCCCATACCAGGCCCTATCTCTACTACTTGGTCACTTTTTTGCGGAGCGAAAAAATTTAGCATTTGTTGTACAACGCTTACATCTTTTAAAAAATGCTGTCCGAATCTTTTTTTTACTCTCAAGTTCATCTCACCTTAATAAAGTTTGGGGGATTTTAATGGTTCACTACATTCAATAAAGCAGTTTTTGTTGTCAAAAACCAGCCTTAAAAATAATAAAAAATATAATATATTAATTTACCCTTAATAATAAATTACCATAAAGAATATAAAATTCGGTTATATTTGAATTTGGCTCGAAACATGTATTAAAATTGGCCAGCATTTTTAGAAACCTAGCTCTTACTCCTTCCAAGCGCTGATTTAATTCGTATTAGAAATATGAGGCACAGAAAGCAAAACAGCAATTTGTTTTATTTTTATTTACTGGCATGGCGTTGCTATTTAGTGCTTCTTCAAAAGCATCTTGGTTCGGCAACATGTTTAATGTAACCCGTACTAGTGCACCCATTGAGCAACAAGTAAATGAATTATCTAATCAAAGTAATATCGATCCAAAAGTTTTACGTTTAGCTTTAATTGCTTATGACAATGCCCAAAAACGAGGCATGAATCCTAAAAGTGTTATTACCATTATTGATTATTCTAAACCTTCTACAGAAAAGCGCCTTTGGGTTATTGATCTTAGAAGACGGGTAGTTGCTTTTAATACTCTTGTCGCACATGGCCAAGGTAGTGGAAATAACTTAACAACTAATTTTTCTAACTCTTCTGGTAGCCATGCATCAAGCTTGGGCGTATTTTTAACAGGTAATACCTATACTGGCGGAAATGGCTACTCATTAACATTACATGGTCTTGAAAAAGAATTTAACGATCATGCATTTGAGCGTCGAGTAGTGTTTCATGGCGCTGACTACGTTAATGAAAATATTGCTAAACAATATGGCCGAATTGGTCGAAGCTGGGGCTGTCCGGCATTAGATCGTCGTATCGCATCTCAAATTATCAATTACATTAAAAAAGGAACATTAGTATTTGCATATTATCCAGATCGCAAATGGTTAAATCGTTCCATGTTTTTACAATAATTGAAATTATCATTTTGATTAAGGATATTTAACAAGGATTGTTTTTACTTTTTGCTGTTACATTATGCGTTACAGTTTGTTTAAAACATCGGTATATGTGTAGATAACAAACTTACAAAATCATGCGTAATAAATAATAGAAAATAACAGCAAAACCAGCACCTACCGGTAAAGTAATAATCCAAGACAGAAAAATATTACTAATTACTTTTAAATCTAGCGCACCAATTCCTCGAGCAAAACCAACGCCTAAAACAGCGCCAACTAATGTATGAGTTGTCGAAACAGGTAGTCCTGTTCCTGATGCAATAACAATTGTACTCGCAGTTGCAAGTTCAGCAGCAAAACCTCTAGTTGGAGTTAACTCAGTGATTTTAGTTCCTATAGTACGTATGACTTTATAACCATATGTGGAAAGACCTGCGACGATTCCCAAACCACCTAAACCTAATACCCAAAAAGGGAGAGGTGAATTTTGTGTAACGGTGCCAGTTTTTAATACGCTTACTACTGCTGCAAGTGGTCCAATGGCATTCGCAACATCGTTTGAACCATGGGCAAAGGCCATGCAACAAGCAGTAAAAATCATTAAAACACCAAATGTTTTTTCAACATTTTTAAAATCAAATTTTGGATTTACATCTGATTTGCTATGAATCTTTCTTAATAACAACGCACCAAGCCCCATGACTATTCCACTGAATGTCAGTGAAATTAATAAACTGGTTAAAAAACTCAAATGAAAACCTAGATGTTTCAGACCTGAAACGAGTGTTACCATACTGACAACAAGAGCCACAATAAAAATATAAATTGGAGCATAACGCTTTGCGTTATAGAGAGGCTTATCTGTATTTAAAATTAGAATTTGAATACTGTTAAAAATTCCATATGCAATAAACCCAGCAATAATTGGCGTAATCACCCAACTACTTGCTATTTTGAAGACTTCGAACCAATGAATTGCATTGAAGCCAATTGTGACTGCACCGAAACCAATAATTGCGCCAACAATACTATGCGTGGTTGAAACTGGCCAACCACGATTTGTTGCTATTAATAACCACAAACCAGCTGACATTAAAGCTGACAACATACCATAAACTAAAGTATCTGGCTGATCTGCTAATGCTGAACTATCAATAATTCCACTGCGAATGGTATTTGTTACCTCACCGCCAGCGAATAATGCGCCGGCCATTTCTAAAATAGCGGCAATAAAAATTGCTTGTTTAATTGTTAATGCTTTTGAACCGACAGATGTTCCCATTGCATTGGCGACATCATTTGCACCTACGCCCCAGGCCATAAAAAAACCTAATAAACAGGCTATTAGCAAAAGAAATTGTGAATGATCCATATGATTTTTCTCATTTACGATCGGATGTCAAAGACGCAAGGATAGTAACGGAAAATATTTAGAGTGAACATAAGGTTTATCTATGGTGCTTTTTAATTTTCAGTTTGTTTTACATTAGCCATATCTATGGCAGTCAAAATTGCTTGCCGCATACTACCGCAATCTGCTTTACCTGTTCCGGCAATTTGCAATGCAGTACCGTGATCAACTGAAGTACGGATAAATGGCAAGCCAAGTGTGATATTTACTGCATCACCAAAGCCAACGTATTTCAGCACTGGTAATCCTTGGTCGTGATACATTGTTAACACTACATCGACATGTTCTAAATGATAAGGCGTAAACATACTATCGGCAGATATTGGACCTTTAATATGCATTTTTTCTTGTTTTAACTTTGCAATAACAGGTTCGATAATATCAATTTCTTCTTTACCTAAATGCCCTTGTTCCCCTGCATGTGGATTCAATCCACAAACAGCAATGTGTGGATTCTCAATACCAAACCAACGAATCAAATCATGATGTAAAACGCGCAAGGTACTTTCCAATAAAGACTGCGTTAGCTTATTTGCTACTTGCGCCAACGGTACATGCGTTGTTGTTAATGCTACTCGCAATTGTTTCGCTTGTAGCATCATCACAACATGTTCGGAATGGGTTAGATTTGCAAAAAATTCCGTATGGCCAACAAAAGGAATACCGGCATTATTAATACAGCCTTTGTGAATTGGTGCAGTAGTAATGGCATCGACATAACCATCTAAACAAAATTGTCCGGCAATTTCTAAAGTTTCAACAACAAAGCCTGCATTTTGTGGATTCAGTACTTGCGGTTCACATTCGGCTTTTAAAGGAATATCAAAAACGATCAATGTCCCAGGAACATGCGGTTGGTCAGAACTAAAATGTTCCATTGGTAGAATTTCGAGTGGTAGCTGCAATAATTCTGCTCGACGTTTTAATAAATCAGCTGAGCCTACAACAAGTAATTTTGCAGGAAAATGTTGCTGTGCGACTCCAATAATTATATCTGGCCCAATACCAGCAGGTTCTCCAGTCGTAATTGCAATACGTGGATAAAATGTTTTGGAACTCATAATTAAATAATTTTTATAAATGATTGCTTACGTGCTTTTTCCACCCAAGGTTTTACAACTTCTGCCAATTTTTCTTGATATAACGCTTGCTCTGCTTGCTTGAATGAAATTGCTTGTGCTTGTTTTGCCGAGGTATCAACTCGCTTCTCATTTAGAATTAAAATTTGAAAACCATTTGGAGCTTGGAACGGCGTTGAAATTTCTTTAGGTTTCATGTGTTGCAATTGAGACAAAAACAATTGTGGTAATTCATTACTTTTACGCCAACCTAAATTGTTTTGTTCGGAAGTCGGATATTGTTGCGCAATTTGTTGTAAAGGCTTACCGGCTTTTAATTCTTCATAAATATGTTGAGATTGTAATTTAGCAGCTTGAATATCTGTAGCTTTTGCTGATTCAGAAACTGGTACTAAAATATTTAACACTTCAAATTCTTCTGAACTTGCTGCATTTGATTGTTTTGCAGACATTTTTGCTTGATATTTTTCTACTTCTGCTTTGGTCATACGTACACGATCACCAAATTGGCTTTGCATAACACGAGCAATTGTCATTTGCTTTCTAATCATCTCGCGATAGCTTTGTCTTGAAAATCCTTGCTGTTCAATGTAGCCATATAATTGTTCGACAGTGATATGATTACCTTCCGCAATTCCTTGAATTGATTTGTTTAAAGTAGAATCATCTATATTTATTTTTACTTTTTTTGCTAACTGCAATTTAATGGAATCATCAATTAAACTATCCATCGCTTCTTTTTTGGATGTTTTACCAACCATTTTTAATGCTTCCATTCGTCTATCTAATTCACTCTGAGTAATCACTTCGTCATTCACAATTGCAACTATGCGATCTAATTTTGCATAAGTAGTTTCATTTAAACTTAGAAGGAGAAAAATGTAGAAAAATAGTTTAAGGAAAAAATTCGTTTGGATTGTTTTTTTCATAATAGTTCACCCGCTAAGGATTTTTCATAATATCTCTATAACCTGGAATATGTGTTGCAAGTAAATGTCCAGCATCATTGTTTCCAATATTACCTAGAGTTTTGAGTAACACTTGGAAATAAACATTGGTTGCATATTGTTCATTTCTATTTTGATTTAAAGCAATAAATGTTCTTTCAACAACGCCACGTACCGCATAACAACAACTACTATATTCCAGCCCTGCAAAATAAAGATTTGGACGTTTGTTTGAAAAGTCGTAACTGAATGCGCCAATCGTACCCCAGTGTTCACGGACTGGCCAGGAAAAACCCAAGCTCGCTTGCTGCAAATTCTGCGCTTTATCATTAATGAATTCACCATTACGAGCAAAGTGATAACCAATATCAAAAATCTTTTTCTGATTTTGGCTGTAATATAAATCGATATTTGCATTCGAGAAGATGCTTCGAATCCCGTCCCATGCTGTATCGGCGGTAAAATGCCAATCTGGATTGACGTTGTAAGCTACAGCACCAACTAAAGGCGACAAATCATCTTTATTTGATACCGTTCCTGGGTTTGTTTCTTGATCGCTACACCCTGGAATATTACATAAAGTTACTTCTCTATTTCTAAAATAGACGATCTGGCCGATTGTTAATCTTGCACGTTCAAAACCTTGCATCTCATCAATTAATGCCGAACTAAGTGCCAATGTTGCTTGATTCGCATCACCTACTCGGTCATACCCATCAAAACGATTTAATCTAAATAGTTGATTCAATCCGAATGGCTGTAAAGCTGAATCAAAATTTGGGATATCGTTTTGATCGCTATAAGGCGCGAATAAATAATAAAGCCTTGGCTCTAAAGTTTGACGGTAATCGGATTTTGCTAATACAAATTGACGATCAAAATACAAACCACTATCGATATTAACAATTGGAATTGTTTTGGTAATGCTATTTGCTGCATTAACTGGCTGATGTGTTAGCTCATATTGTCTAGCTGTTAATTCCACTGTTGGCTTGATATATCCATACTCACGTTCAATTGGAACAGCGACTGTTGGTTGCAAATAAAAACGATTTCCTGATGGATATACTTCGCCACTATAAGGATCGTGCGGTTTATCAAAATAGTTCCATTCACCCAACATGTCATAGTTCACACCAAGAACATCAGGATAAGACATCGCGAAACCGATTTGAGGCAATCGATTATATGGATCAGGAATTTGCGGTTCATTAATTGGATGCAACGTTTGATAACGTTGCACATTAGCGTAACCCAACCAATGTAGCGTTGAGAAAGATACGCCAACTTGTTGATTTAATTGATTAATCGTATTGCCAAAAAATCCATTTCCAAAATCTTGAAAATAATAGTCATCACTTACCTTGCTATAATCAACATTGGTTGTAATGTAATCATTCCATTGGCGCTGATCGAAAAAATGAGCAGACCATCTATCATCGCCGTAATCTAATAATCGATTTAATGATTTACTTGGTGGATTTAGTTTTTCTTCATGCTTTTTAAAAGACGAAAATTCTGAGTCATGAGGTAAATAGGTACCAGCAATATCGCCATAACCTCGTTCTTGCAAATAGCGACCAATCGCTTTCATCATAAAACCACGTTTAGTCATTACTTGTGGCGTAAAAGTAGCATCGTAATTTGGCGCAATATTCCAATAGTAAGGCAAACTAAATGTGAAGCCATTTAATGTCGAAGTTCCAAACGAAGGAAATAGAAAACCAGATTGCCTGCGCTTATCAATTGGAAAATCAAAGTACGGTATATACGCGACAGGAACATCTTTAACTCGAAAAACTACACCATATGCTTCACCGCGCCCTGATTGGCGATCCAAATTAACTTGATTACTATCTAAACGCCAATGGCTATCAGTCGGTGCGCATGCTGTGTAAGTTGCATGATGTAATTTTAATATCCCATTTTCATCGCGCTTAATCTTACCAGCCCAACCATAGGAACTATGTTGATAATGAAAATTGTCGCCAGTTTTAGTTAAGTCGACTGTTTTATCTGTTGTTAAGCGATATAACGCATCATTTGCGACAATTACATTCTTGCCATACATATGCGCTTCTTCAGTCATTAATGAGCGACCATTTTCATGGATACGCACATCGCCATATAAATCAATTTTTTCAATACGACCGTCTTTATCGCGAGTAATAATTGCTTTTTGCGCAGTAATAATTCGCTCGGGTTGTTCAATAACGACATGTCCCGTTAATTTAGATTCACCTTGTGGTGCGAGCGACACTTCATCAGCATTTACTCGAATTTGATCCGGCTCAAGTGGTGTGTGTTTTAAAACATCAGCAAGGGGTTCTTGATAATAACCATGACATAAATTGTCTGGTTCATCAGTTGTGGTCCAGCCTAATTTTTGAGCAGTATCAGGAGGGAACTTTGCATCAAATGCAAAAGCTGTTCGTTGTATTCCACAAAAGCTTATTAATGCAAACAAGCAAACAGCCGGTAATTTCCGTTTACGTACCATGTTTCACTCTTTGTTCGTTAGCGCAAATTATTTTTTAAATACTTGCGCAGTAATTTTTTTACGCCTTGAGCTGTTGCTAATAGCAAAAGATCCGCCGGGCGATATGAAAATAGGCCAACAGAAACAACACCAGGAATATTGTTGATGTGCTGCTCAAGCTCCATTGGCTTTGTAAAATCAAGACCATAGATATCTAGAATAATATTGCCGTTATCCGTAACGAACCCATCTCGATATTGTGGATTACCACCTAACTTCACCATCTCGCGTCCAACTAAACTTCTAGCCATTGGAATAACTTCAATAGCAAGAGGAAAGTTACCTAAAACATTTACTAATTTGCTTTCATCGGCGATACAAATAAATTGTTTAGCAACAGACGCAACGATTTTTTCACGTGTAAGCGCACCGCCACCGCCTTTGATCATTTGCAGAAAATGATTGATTTCATCGGCGCCATCAACATAAATCGGAATAGTAGACACGCTATTTAGATCGATGATTGGTATATGATATTGCTCTAATTTCGCTTGGGTCGCTTTTGAGCTGGGGATCGCGCCTTCAATACGATTTTTAATTTTAGCTAATTCTTCGATGAAATAATTTGCAGTGGATCCCGTTCCGACGCCAATGATGCTATCGTCAGGGACATAAGCAATTGCTTCTAGTGCAGCTGCTTTTTTTTGTTGTTCTTTATCAACTTGGTACGTCATTCATAATCTCGATGGTTAGTGAAAAATAAAATGACAATGCAATCTATTATTTTTGAAATCGCGTTACCGGTGCCATTAAAAAAGACTTTTGATTATTTGGCGCCGCTTGAACTTAAAACCCTGACACAAGGTTCGCGTTTGCTTGTGCCATTCGGAAAACAAAAATTAGTAGGAATTCTAGTTGGGCAACGTCATAAATCAAGCATTGCGTCTGATCGTTTAAAATTTATTATCGACGTACTTGATTCAACTGAGCCAACTATCACGTCTGACATTTTTAATTTATGCCAATTTGCTAGCCTGTATTATCAACATTGTCTTGGCGAAGTTTTAGAAGCAGCTATACCTTCGTATTTGCGCCAAAATAAAATATTTAATAAACATGCATATGAATTAAAAAATATTCCTGCTGTAGAATTTAAAAAAGATATTTTACTGAATGATGAACAACAACATGCAGTAGAAACTATTCAACAAAAAATAAATCAGTTTCAGTGTTTCTTATTAGAAGGTGTAACAGGCAGTGGTAAAACTGAAGTTTATTTTCATTCAATTGCAAATGCGCTGCTACAACAAAAACAATGTTTAATTTTAGTTCCTGAAATTGGATTGACACCTCAAATTTGTGAA
>CAZYCO010000004.1:7370-22805 GCA_964645885.1 uncultured Gammaproteobacteria bacterium | reverse complement strand
ACACCAATTGCAATAATGCATTCTGGTTTAACTGATAAAGAACGATTTCATGCTTGGCAACTTGCGCGTACAGATAGCGCTCAAATTATTGTAGGAACACGATCAGCTATTTTTACTCCATTTAAAAACTTAGGGTTGATCATTATTGATGAAGAACATGATCCTTCATTTAAACAACAAGAAGGATTTAGATATTCAGCTCGCGATTTAGCAATTGTTCGCGCACAAATGCAAAATATCCCTATTATTTTAGGCTCTGCAACACCATCTCTTGAAACTTTATTTAATGCCAAACATAAACGCTATATTCATTTGCAATTAACAAAACGCGCAGGCAATGCTGTGCCACCGCAATTTCATTTACTTGATGTTAGAGGTGAAAAATTAAAAAGAGGATTTTCAAAAAAATTATTGGATAACATAGAGCAACACTTAGCAAACGGTAACCAAGTTTTATTATTTTTAAATCGTCGTGGTTATGCGCCATTATTAATGTGTCATGATTGTGGTTGGATGTTGAAATGTTCACGCTGCGACAAATCATTAATTTGGCATCAAAAGAAAAATCAGTTTGAGTGTCACTATTGCCATATCATCAAACCTAAACCACAGACATGTATGAAATGCCAAAGTAAAAATTTGCTATTAATTGGAGCAGGGACTGAGCGAATAGAAGAAACGGTGCAGCAATTTTTTCCAAATTACAAAATTGCGCGCATTGATAAAGACACCACGAGAAAAAAAGGCGCATTACAAACTTTATTGAACGAAGTAGAACAACAACAGGCACATATTTTATTAGGCACACAAATGTTAGCTAAAGGTCATCATTTTCCGAACGTTACTTTAGTTGCAATTTTAAACGCTGATCATTATTTATTTTGTTCTGATTTCCGCGCAAGTGAACGTATGGCGCAACTATTATTACAAGTTGCAGGACGTGCAGGACGTGCAGATAAATCAGGAAGCGTTTTTATTCAAACGCATCATCCAGAACATATGTTTTTTAAATATTTAATTGAACACGGTTATAACGCTTTAAGCGAATCACTTTTACAAGAAAGACAGTTAGCGAAATTACCACCTTATCAATATTTAGCGCTGTTACATGCTGAGTCACATCAAAAGTCATTGTGTATAGAGTTTTTATCTGAAATAAAAAAACAAGCCGAAAGATTGATGCAGCAATCTATTTTGTTATTAGGCCCTATTCCTGCATTACATGAAAAACGTGCCGGCAAGTTTCGTATGCAATTATTATTTCAATCTGATAAACGTCCTGCTTTACAACATTTTTTAAAAACATTACTAACAGCGGCAGAAGATATTCCTACCGCTAAAAAAGTGAAATGGATGATTGATGTTGATCCAATTGAGGTTGGATAAAAATTAACGCAGCAAATCATTATACCAGTGATTGAAGCCTTGTTTTGAATGCCCGAAAGCAAGATATAATTTTTTAAGTTTTTGTTTTACCGTGGTTTTTGTTGCGTGTAATGCCAAAGCATACAAATGTTGCATATGACTTTTATTTTTAATTTTTATTCCTAATTTTTCTAATCCATTTTTAAAAATTTTTAACTCTTCTTTTTTAAGCCTGGAGTTTAAAGGACGAGCATGCGGGATACGCTCAGTTTGAAAAAACTGTTTAACTGACTCTAAAATTTTTAATGATTCTACAGTCGCGTGATAAGGCCCATTATCTCGAACAACTTGCCACTCAATAAAAATATCGTCTTTTTTCTTTAATTTTTTTATGTCAGCAAATAATTTATTTAAATCATCAAGAGTGTGAATTTTAAAAACTTTTTCTGTCTGTTTTTCTTTTAGGGTACGCCTATCAAACACATCATAAATAATGACATGCTTAGAAATGACCAAATAAAAAGCCGCAATATTAGCCATAAATGCCTATAAATAGAGCACATCTCTAGCTTCTATCGGAAGATTTAATGAAAACTTTAGAAATTTATACAACTTGTACTAAATCAGAATATTTTTGTAATTTTTTATCTGCCGTCAAAAATCTTAATGGCTCACTTATAGCTTGTGCGATTAGCATTCTATCGAAAGGATCTTTGTGTAATGATGGTTTCGGTAACTGATCAACACTTAGTACATGTTGAGCTGTTAAAGGTAATTCTTGAAAACCGCTCGATGTAATTATTTCTATTAATTTATCGATATCTACAGATAATTTTCCAAGTTTTGCTTTTATGGCAATTTCCCAAAGCGAAACACTGCTGATATAAACTTTGTCCGCTCGAATAATAAAATCTCTAGCGACTTTAGGAATCGCTTTCTCACTCGTAACACTCCACAGAAAGATGTGAGTATCCAACAGTATGTTCATTCATCATCCTCCCGCCCTTCGAAAGCGGCGAGGATATCGTCAGGTAATGGATCATCGAAGTCGGGCGCAATTTTAATCTGGCCTTTCATTAATCCAAAACGACGCACTGGTTTTGATTTTTCAATAGGAACCAGCTTTGCAACTGGTTTACCTGCTTTCGCAATAATAATTTCTTCACCTTGCATAACTCGCTCGATTAATTTTGAAAAATGAGTTTTTGCTTCGTGCATATTAACAGTAGAAGACATCTTGACCCCTCTTGATTTAGACTAAGCTTAGTCTAGTCTAAAAACAAACACAAGAATCATAATAGATGTTTATTGTTTTTGTTTTAACTTCAAGACTTCTTCATCTGTAGTTTGGGAGAAATCGTGATACCACATTCCTACGCTCATCAATGAATCAACAGCTTGAACTGTAACTATATTCGTTACATCAGCCAAATATCGAAATCCTTCTATTGTTTCATTAGCAGCAACAGGAATTGCAATTGTTATGGATAAAGGTGAATGATTTTGTAGCGCAGTTACCGCTGCGTGCATGGTCGCACCAGTGGCTAAGCCATCATCAATCAAAATAATGTGCTGTTGATTAATTGTATTTAACAGTTCATACCCACGATAAAGTTTTACTCGTCGGTGTAATTCTTGTTTTTCTTTTTCAATTGCTTGTTGAATTACAGCATGTGGCAGATGCGCGCTTTGAATAATGATTTGATTAAAATAAATTGTGCCATCTTCTGCTATAGCGCCTATAGCTAATTCTTCATGTCCTGGCATACCTAATTTTCGTACGACAAAAATATCCCAGGGTAAATTTAATTTTTTTGCTACTTCATATGCGACAGGTACGCCACCACGTGGCAATGCTAAAATAATAGTGTTTTTTTGATTGGAATAATTTTCCAGTTTTGATGCTAAAAGTTGTCCAGCATGAGATCGATTTTTAAATTTCATAGTTGCTCTTATTCATGAGCTTGTCCCCAATTGTCACCAACGCCAACTTCGACTAATAACGGAACTTGCAAATCAGTGAAGGTATCGCACATATATTTTTTTAAATTATAGACAAAATCATCAACAATATTTTCTTGTACTTCAAACACTAATTCATCATGTACTTGCATTAACATACGTGCATGGATTTTTTCTTTTTGTAACCAAGTATCAATATTTACCATTGCAATTTTAATAATATCTGCTGCTGTACCTTGAAGCGGTGCATTAATCGCTGCACGTTCTGCTGCTTTTTGTCGTTGAATATTTCTAGAGTTTATTTCTGCCAAATACATTCGACGACCAAATAACGTTTCCACAAAGCCATGATGATGCGCATATTGTCTAGTACGTTCCATATAGTGTTTTACACCAGGATAACGATTGAAATATAAGTCGATATATTCTTGTGCGATATTTCTATCTACGCCAATTTGTTTTGCTAAACCAAATGAAGACATGCCATAAATCAAGCCAAAATTAATTGCTTTTGCGCGTCTTCTTTGTTCAGACGTTACGTTATCAAGTGGCACATTAAAAATTTCTGCTGCTGTTGCTTTATGAATATCTAAATTATGCGCAAATGCATCTAATAACCCTTTATCCTGCGATAGATGCGCCATAATTCGTAATTCAATTTGTGAATAATCTGCAGAAACAATTTTAAAATTTTTAGGCGCAATAAAGGCTTGTCTTATACGTTTTCCTTCTAAAGTTCGAACAGGAATATTTTGCAAATTGGGTTCAGATGAAGATAAACGTCCTGTTGAAGTTGCTGCTTGATTATATGAAGTATGAACACGATTTGTTCTTGGATTAATTTGTTCAGGTAAGCGATCGGTATAAGTTGTTTTTAATTTACTTAAACTTCTAAATTCCAAAATAATTTTTGGCAAGTCAAAACTATGCGCTAATTCTTGCAATACATTTTCTGCTGTTGATGGCTGCCCCGTTGGGGTCTTTTCAATAATTGGAAATTGCATTTTTTCAAAAAAGATTTCTTGTAATTGTTTAGGCGAATTTACATTAAATTCTTGTCCAGCCATTGAAAATGCTTCTTTTTCTAATTGTGAAATGCGCTCCCCTAATTCTTTACTTTGTTTTTTTAATAATTCTTCATCAATCAATACGCCTGTTCGTTCCATCCGTGCAAGCACTAACAACAATGGCATTTCAATTTCAGTAAAAAGTTTTTTAATTCCATTTGTTTCTTTTATTTGCGGCCATAATGCATCATGAAGCTGTAACGTGACATCTGCATCTTCTGCAGCATAAGCAGTTGCTTTATCTAATGGGATTTGATCAAAGGTAACTTGATTAACACCTTTTCCTGCAACTTCTTCAAAAGTAATGGTTTTATAGCCAAGGTATTTTAAAGATAAAGAATCCATGTCATGACGGTTAACGCTTTGTAAAACATATGATTCTAATAAAGTGTCGTACGTTACGCCCTGAACATCAATATCGTATCTTGTTAAGACATTGATATCATACTTTAAATGATGACCTACTTTTGGAAGGTTCGGATTTTCTAAAATCGGTTTTAATTGCATTAAAACGTCTTTTATTGGTAATTGTTTTTCTGCCACTTTGGCATCATGCGCAACAGGAATATAAATTGCTTCATCGTGCTGAATAGCAAACGACAAACCAACTAAATCAGCAGCGTTTGCATCTAAACTGTTAGTTTCAGTATCAAATGCAATTAATGAAGCTTTAGATAATTTCTTTAACCATTCCTCTAACTGTTGCTGTGTAGTAATCGTTTGATAATTTTTTTCAACTGATTTTTTTTCTGTTTGCTCTGTTAGTAATTCACTTAACCAAGATTTAAATTCTAATTCTTTAAATAATCCAATTAGTTTTTCTTTATCTGCTGTTTGTTTTTTTATATCTGAAAGTGAAATTGGTAAGGCTATGTCTTGTCTGATTGTGACTAATTGTTTAGAGATAGGTAAAAACGAAAGTGCTTTTTTTAAATTTTCACCTATTTTTCCAGGTATTTCTGCTGCGTGTTTAGTTATATTATCAAGTGAACCATATTGTTCTAACCATTTAACTGCTGTTTTAGGCCCAACTTTTTCAACGCCCGGAACATTATCAACACTGTCACCAACTAAGGTTAAATAATCGACAATTAAATTTGGTGGAATACCAAATTTTTGCTTCACACCTTCTTCATCTAAAACTGCATTCGTCATAGTGTTAATTAATGTAATGTGTTCATTTACTAACTGAGCAATATCTTTATCGCCAGTTGAAACAATGCATTTCATTCCTTTTTCAATCGCTTGTTTACATAAAGTTCCAATTACATCATCAGCTTCACAGCCTTCGATCATTAATAATGGAATACCCATCGCTTTAATAACATCGTGCAAAGGTTCTATTTGTAGCTGTAAATCATCAGGCATAACAGGACGATGCGCTTTGTATTCTTTATATAAATCTTCTCTAAACGTTTTACCTTTAGCATCAAATACAACAGCAATGTATTCAGTTGGATAATCATTAATTAATTTACGTAACATATTGATTACGCCATATACAGCGCCAGTTGGTAAACCTTTAGAATTATGTAGTGGCGGTAAAGCATGAAAAGCACGATATAAATAAGATGAACCATCAACGATTACAAATGTTGGTAAAGAAGTCATAATTGAAATATTCCAAAGAGATTTGTTCTAAGTATAAATTTTTACTAAAAAAAAACATCTTATCTGTGCGCAGCAATGAGCGAATATGTTCTATAAAGATTTTTGTAAGCGAATAGCAAAGTGGAATGAATCGAATGATTAAACGCCATAGAAAAATATGGCGTTTAAATAATTTATTTAGGCAACATATATTGTATAGCAGCTTTATATTCTGCATCAGAACAATCAGGACAAGTTGCACCTGGAGGCATTGCATTTAAACCGTTTTTTACGCTTTTTAATAAATTATCCATTCCCTTTGCTTGTCTTGCTTTCCAATCTGCGCTTTGAAATTTAGGTGCACCTGCAACACCAGCATCATGACATACTACACAGTATTGTTCGTAAACGGTTTTACCATCACGTGTCACTACTTTTACTTCTGGAGTTGAAACAGTTGCAGCAGGTGTTTGTTGTGGCGCAGGACTATTTTCAGTGCGCACTTGACCAACAGGTTCTACTCGTTGCTCAATTGCAGGGAGTGACATATCACCTGAATTATCTGTTAATTGTTTTAATTTTTGTTCATCAGCTAAAGCTGATTGAATGAATAATAAAATCAGGGAAAAAAAAAGTATTTTTCTAGTCACTGTTTTCTCCTTTGGTTACTATGCTTTATCTCTTGCGCCCGTAGCTCAGTTGGATAGAGTGTTGGTTTCCGAAGCCAAAGGTCAGAGGTTCAACTCCTCTCGGGCGCGCCAACTTAAATCCAATCTTTAATTGTTAGAAATTCTTTATAAAACTTCGCTTCTTCTGTTTCAACATCGGGATGCCAATTGTAACGCCAATTAGCTTGTGGCGGCATCGACATCAAAATAGATTCTGTTCTACCTTTTGTTTGCAATCCAAATAAAGTTCCGCGGTCATATACCAAATTAAATTCAACATAACGGCCACGACGATAGAGTTGAAATTCTTTTTCACGTTCGCCAAAAGGCATATTTTTTCTTAATTTTAAAATTGGAAAATAAGCTAAGATAAAATGTTCGCCCACATTTTTTACAAATTCAAAACAAGTTTCAAAGTTCCAACGATTTAGATCATCGAAAAAAATACCACCGATCCCTCGTGGCTCTTGTCTATGTGTTAAGTAGAAATATTCGTCACACCATTTTTTAAATTCATGATAAACATTGTCACCAAAGGGGGTACAAGCAGCTTTTGCAGTTTTATGCCAATGCACACAATCATCAACAAAACCATAATAAGGTGTTAAATCAAAACCACCACCGAACCACCACTCGCAATAATCATCTTTAGTTGCAACAAATAAACGTAAATTCATATGAGTTGTTGGTGCATATGGATTGCGTGGATGCATGACTAAGGAAATCCCTGTTGCTTCAAACTTTCCGCCAGCAAGCGCAGGCCTTAATGCTGTTGCTGAAGGTGGTAATTTTTCACCAAAAACATGTGAAAAATTAACGCCACCACGCTCAATCACTGCACCATTTTCAAGCACACAAGATAAACCACCACCACCTTCTTGTCGTTGCCAGCTATCTTTTTGAAATTTAGCAAGACCATCTTCTTGTTCAAATAAATCACAAATACGTTGCTGCAGTGATAAAAAAAATTCTTTTGCTAATTGAATTTCATTTTTCATTTGTGGGTTCCACCTGGACGGATTATTTTATTTGTTACTGCATCACGAATTTCTGTAGGTTGTGTTAGCCCGCCTAATTGGCCTTCAACAATACCATCAAGACGATCTTCAAAATACTGATGTAACGTTTCAACATTACGTGCTGGTTGTTCTTTTGAAATATTTGCGCTAGTTGAAACAATAGCACCGCCAAAATTTAAACATAATTGTTTTGCAATTGGATGATTAGTTACTCGAACGGCAACCGTATTGTGTGAGCCTATTAATAATTTAGATACAGTTTGTTTCGCGGGAAAAATCCAAGTAAAAGGCCCCGGCCATGTTTTAAGTATGTTTTGCAAATTTTCTTCTGGAACATCTTCAACATATTTTTTTAATTGTTCAAAACTTGCTGCAATAATAATAAATCCTTTATTCGCATCTCGTTTTTTTAATTCTAAGATTCTTTCAATTGCATTTTGATCTGTTGGATCACACCCTAAACCGAATACAGCTTCCGTAGGATAAGCAATGACGCCACCCGATTTTAAAATATCTACACCTTCAGCAATGTTAAGAATCTTCTGATTCAATTTGTTGTGCATAACCACATTCTTTTTGTGGGCAAACTTTTTCAGTGCCGCGACGTTTAGTTGTTTTAATCGTTAAAATTGGCCATTGGCATTTTGGACAACTTTCTGCAATTGGTGGATTCCAAATTGCATAACGACAATCCGGATAACGTGAACATGAATAAAACATTTTTCCGTAACGAGATTTACGTTCTATTAATGTTGCTTGATTACACTCAGGGCAATTTACACCTGAATCTTTTGGTTTTTCTAATGGTTCAATATATTTACATTTTGGATAATTGGTACAACCAATAAATTTGCCATAACGGCCAATTCGAATACTAAGTGCATGATTGCATTTAGGACATTCACGACCTTCGACTAATTCTACTGCTGCTTTATGTTGCTCTTCATTTTCATCCATGCTTCTTGTGTAATCACAATCTGGAAATCCTGAACAACCAATAAAACGACCTCGACGTCCTAAACGAATAGAAAGCTGTTTTCCGCATTTTGGGCAATTTTCATCCATTGCTTCTTGCGTTACATCTTTGCGTTCAACATTAACGGTAATATCTTCAACTTGGTTTTTGAATGGCTTCCAAAATTCTTTCAATAAAGGAACCCATCCTTTTTCACCTCTGGATACTTCATCTAATTCATCTTCTAGTTTTGCAGTGAAATCGTAATCAACATATTGAGTAAAATATTGCGTTAGAAATTTATTAACGATGCGACCAACATCTGTTGGATAAAACCGTTTTTGTTGCAATAACACATACTCTCGTGTCTGCAATGTTGAAATAATAGTTGCATAAGTTGAAGGACGACCAATGCCATAATCTTCTAATGCTTTAACTAAACTTGCTTCGGTGTAACGTGGT
This sequence comes from uncultured Gammaproteobacteria bacterium, assembly GCA_964645885.1. Classification (GTDB taxonomy): domain Bacteria; phylum Pseudomonadota; class Gammaproteobacteria; order CAZYCO01; family CAZYCO01; genus CAZYCO01. The sequence continues at coordinate 13,717 of CAZYCO010000004.1, read as the reverse complement.
GGTGGTTCAGTAAAATGTTGTTCTGGAACAACTTTTAATAAATCTACTTCGTCCCCTACTGTCATCGCAGGTAATAAACCACTTTCATCGTCATCACTTTCTTTTTTATCGTCTACGTCTTCTTGGTAAACGGTCATAAATCCTGGAATAGCAACAACAGAACCGTTTGCGCGAAATACGCCATCTTTGCCACATTCCAAATCAACACTCATGGTATCTAGTGTCGCATTAATCATTTGACATGCGACCGTGCGTTTCCAAATTAAACTATAAAGTTTGTATTGTTCAGGTGTCATTGCATGCTGAATTGATTCAGGTGTACGCGAAGAGGATGTTGGACGTATCGCTTCATGTGCTTCTTGCGCATTTTTACTTTTAGTTTGATAAACACGTTTATTTTCTGGCAGATTGTCAGCACCATAACGTTCTTTAATAAGGTCACGTATTTCAGCTACTGCTTCATCAGCCAAGTTAGTTGAATCAGTACGCATATATGTAATTAAACCAATAGCGCCTTCACCAACATCAATACCTTCATACAATTGCTGTGCAATTTGCATGGTACGTTTGGCTGTAAAACCTAATTTACGAATCGCTTCTTGCTGTAAAGTTGAAGTAATGAATGGTGCAGCAGGATTTCTTTGACGTTGTTTTTTATCTACTTTTACAACTTTCAATTTACCTTTTGCTTGTTTAACTAAATTAGTTTCAATGCTTTTTGCTTGTTTTTCATTGTTGATACTAAATTGAGTTAATTTCTCACCTTTATAATGAGTAAGTTTGGCTTTGAATTTTTGATTTTTAATTTCGTTTTCAGCAAGAACAGTCCAATATTCTTCTGCAACAAATTTTTCAATTTGTTCTTCACGTTCCACAATCATTCGAAGTGCCGGACTTTGTACACGTCCTGCTGATAATCCTCGACGTACTTTGCGCCACAGTAACGGCGACAAGGTAAATCCAACTAAATAATCCAGCGCCCTTCTTGCTTGTTGTGCATTAACATAATCCATCGACAATTCACGGGGATTTTTAACTGCTTCTTGAATAGCTGATTTGGTAATTTGGTGAAATACCACTCGATGAACCGGTTTTTTTCCTAATGCTTTTTTTTCTTTAAGCACTTCGCAGATGTGCCAAGCAATTGCTTCACCTTCGCGATCTGGATCGGGTGCCAGATAAAGTGCATCGGCTTTTTTCATGGCATCGATAATAGCATCCATATGCTTGGTATTTTTTTCTATTAATCGATATTTCATAGTGAAATTATGATCCGGGTCGACGGCTCCTGCTTTAGGAAGCAAGTCACGGACATGGCCATAGGAGGCTAGAACTTGATAGTCCTTGCCTAGGTACTTTTTAATCGTTTTCGCTTTCGCAGGGGATTCGACTACCACCAGATAATTAGACATTTTCTCTCGTTTAAAAAAGATTGAAGTAAAATTACGCTCTCACGTAACCGACAGGGGTCTTTTGCACATACCCTTCCACTTCAAGTAATAGCAGATTTATGGCTACTATGTCGGCGGCCAATTTACTGCGTTCTATTAATAAGTCAATCGGCGTAGGTGTAGGCCCCAAACAGGCTAAAAGAGCGCTTTGCTCGATATTGGCTGGTTTACTCGGGCTTAAAGCCTTAATCTCCTGAGCAGCCGATTTGCTTGCTTTAAGGCCTAATTCCTCCAAGATGTCATCTATTGTTTCGACCAGTTTGGCCCCTTGACGTATTAATTGATGACAACCTTTAGCTAGGGGATTATGAATTGACCCTGGAATAGCAAATATTTCCCGATTTTGCTCTAAGGCATATTTAGCAGTAATTCTCTAAGGCATATTTAGCAGTAATTAATGACCCACTTTCAATTGCGGCTTCTACTACCAGCACCCCTAAACTTAAGCCACTAATTAAGCGATTACGGCGTGGAAAATGAGAGGCTTTTGGCTGCGCGTCCCAATTGGAAACTCAGAGACTAGAGCGCCATTTTCAATGATTTTTTGCGCCAATTCTGAATGAGCGCTGGGATAAATACGATCTAACCCAGCGCCTAGTACTGCAATTGTCCCAGTTTTAGTTTCTAGGGCACCTTCATGTGCTGCTTTATCTATACCGTAGGCCAGACCACTGGTAATAACTATATTATGTTGAGCTAGGGATGAAGCGAATTGTCGTGCTATCTGCCTCCCAAGTTGGGATGCATTTCGACTTCCAACCATTGCAATTTGCTTATGGTTCAAACGCAATACATCGCCTTCAACAAATAAAATAGAAGGAGCAGATGAAATCTCTGCTAATTGGTTTGGATAACTTGCTTGGTCGAAAGTTAAAATATAGCGATTTGATTTTTGACTACGCCATTGCAAATCCAATTCAACATGCCGCCAAGATACTTGTTTAAAAGCAGCAATAAGCTGTTCGGCAATGCCTAATTTCTGCAGTTCAGTATCGCTAATCTTAAATATCAAAGAAGTATCAATTATTTTTTCTTTTAGAAATTTAAAGGTACGAGGCCCAATACCAGGAATGCGCCAAAGTGCTAAATCATAGAATAATTGTTGTTCTTTCACTTAAGCGTTCCCTATTTAAAAATCATCTTCTTTACAAATTAGCAGAAAATATCAAAATTGCTTTTTTGCTTTATTTAAATATTTAAGAGAACAATACAGTGGCATTACTAAAACTTGTTTATATACCTGATCCACGTCTTCGAACGGTTTGTGAACCAATTACAGATTTTGCAGATCCAAACTTACAAACATTAATCGATGATATGTTTGAAACGATGTACCAAGTACGAGGCGTAGGTTTAGCAGCGAATCAAATTGGTATTTGTAAAAGTTTAGCGGTCATTGATGTGTCTGATGATAAGACCCAACCTATGTGTATTATCAACCCTGAAATTATTGAATTAACTGGCGCTGAAAAAATGCAAGAAGGTTGCCTATCTGTACCTGGTTGCTATGAAACCGTCACTAGACCTACATATATAAAAGTGCGTGCTTATGATCGTCATGGCAAACAATTTGAGATAGAAGGTGAAGATTTACTTGCGGAATGTTTACATCATGAAATCGATCATTTGAATGGCAAGCTTTATATTGATCAATTGTCCGCACTAAAACGTGAACGTGTAAAAGATAAAGTAAGTAAGTATTTAAAAATGAAAGAACGTCATGCAAAAAAATAAATTACGTATTGTTTTTGCTGGAACACCTGATTTTGCAGTGCCTTGTTTAAAAGCACTATTAGCACATGATTACAATGTAGTTGCTGTTTTCACCCAGCCCGATAGACCTAAAGGCCGTGGACAAAAAATATTACCCAGCCCTATAAAACAAGTAGCAGAGCAATTTCATTTACCTCTTTTTCAACCTGAATCATTTAAAAACGAAAATGCAATTCAACAGTTAAAAGCATTAGAGCCAGATTTAATGATTGTTGTCGCATATGGCTTATTGTTACCGCAAAGTGTGTTATCGATACCAAGTGCTGGTTGCATAAATGTTCATGCATCTTTGTTACCAAGATGGCGAGGTGCAGCTCCAATTCAACGTGCACTGCTAGCTGGCGATAACGAAACAGGAATTACTATTATGCAAATGGAGTTAGGATTAGATACTGGCCCTATGTTGTATAAAGTTATACATCCAATTTCAGAACAACATAATGCAAGACTATTACATGATGAACTTTCTATTTTAGGAGCAGATGCATTAATCGAGGCACTGAAAAAATTAGAAAAAAACGAAATTATTCCTGTTAAACAAAATGATGAACTAGCTTGTTACGCTACAAAAATTGATAAAAAAGAAGCCAAAATTAATTGGCAGCAATCTGCTAAACAAATTCACAATATGATACGCGCATTTAACCCTTGGCCTGGTGCTTACACATTATTTAATGAACAAATTATTAAAATTTATGATGGTGTTGTAGTTAATTCAACGCAAAAAAATGATTTTTCTCCTGGTCAAATTATTGCAATTAATGAACAGGGCATTGACGTTCAAACCACTGAAAATACCTTTAAAATCCTGCAATTACAGCTTGCTGGCAATCGTATTTTGACGGTGAATGAATTCGTTCGAGGCAACCCCTTAAAAATAAAGGTTCGAGATCAATTTGCTTAAATCCCTACAATCAGACAGAATGGCTTGGTCCATCAATGTTTGATGGACGTGGATTTAATAATAACTTCATAGTTTTTGAGGCCGTTATTAAACATAGGATATTTTTTTGTTTGTGAGACTCTAATATGACAAATGCTAATGAAAATCGTATTTACGTAGGAAATTTGCCTTTTAACATCAGCGAAGAAGATTTTAAGGCTAAATTCGCTACTTTTGGACCTGTTGACGAAGTGGTTTTAGTAAGAGACCGCATTACCGGCCGCTCAAAAGGCTTTGGTTTTGTAACTTACAAATCAGCTGATTCTGCAAAAACAGCCATTGATCAAATGCATGGCAAAGATCTTGGTGGTCGTAATATCACTGTAAACTTAGCTAGACCAAGAGAAGAAGGTGCTGGCGGTGGCAGATCACAAAGACCAAGACGTTTCAATAACAATAGAAACGACTCAAGATTTTCTGAATTCGAATAAAAATTTTTGAATTCAAAATTTTAGGAAAAACACCAGATATTTTATCTGGTGTTTTTTTATGTAAAGACCTACTTTGTTATTGTTTTTTCTATCCACGTTGAGATATCTAAAATTTCCTCACTTACCACACTGTGTGATGCCGGATAAGCATGCCACTCAACTTGATGCCCTAATTTTTTAAGCGATTCATACGAAAACATTCCCCAAGCCATTGGAACAATATTATCTAATTCACCATGTCCTAAAAAAATAGGCGTTTTAGTATTTTCTTTATTAACTGTTGTTAGCAATTTATTTGCCAAAGGAAGATAAGTTGATAATCCCATAATGCCCGCTAAAGGTTTTGAGTAACGCAAAGCAGTAAATAACGCCATAGCGCCACCTTGCGAAAAACCGGCGAGAATAATTTTATGTGAAGGAATTCCTTTTTGTTGTTCTTGTTCAAGTAAATCAACAATACTTTTTTCCATTTGCAAAATGCCAGCTTCATCTTCTTTGCTGTCACCACTCAAACCCAAAATGTCATACCATGCAGGCATGACATAGCCATTATTTACTGTTACTGGACGATGCGGCGCATTCGGAAAAACATAGCGAATGCCAACTTCTTCTGGAAGATTAAGCATAGGAACAAGTGGCGCAAAATCATTGCCATCAGCGCCTAAACCATGGAGCCAAACAATAGAAACTTCTGGCTCTTTGTGTTTTGGATTAATTTCAATTGTAGAAATAGATTGCATACAGATATTTTCCTTTCCATAACTCAAAAACGTGAAGATAATACTACCAATTTGATTTTCGGAATGAGACAAAATGAAACGTTTTTTATTAAGTCTTCTTTTTCCTATTTTATTACTAACAGCATGCGGTCAAAGTGGTGCACTTTATTTACCAAATGATCAAAATCCAATTGTTCAACCAACGCATCATCATTAATAACTAATCATTATGGATTATTTTCATTACAAACATCGTGAATTATTCGCAGAAGATGTATCCGTTCAAGATATTGTGAATCAATATGGTTCGCCTTGTTACATTTATTCACGTAAAACATTAGAACGACATTGGTATGCATTTGATAATGCATTTCAACAACACCTTCATTTAATTTGTTTTGCGGTAAAAGCAAATAGCAATCTTGCTGTCTTGAATGTATTAGCACGTCTTGGTTCTGGTTTTGATATTGTTTCTGTTGGCGAATTAGAACGAGTATTAGCCGCCGGTGGTTTACCACAAAATATTATTTTTTCAGGTGTAGGCAAACAAAATCACGAAATAAAAAGAGCATTAGAAGTAGGAATAAATAGTTTTAATGTTGAATCATTGCCTGAATTAGAATCCATTCAACGAATTGCAAAACAAATGGATACCATTGCATCAATTGCGTTGAGAATTAATCCTGATGTCAATCCAGAAACACATCCTCATATTTCAACTGGTTTAAAAGAAAATAAATTTGGTATTGCAATTGAAGATGCCGTTGAAATTTAAGAAACAGCAAAAAAAATGAATCATATTCATATCAAAGGTATTCATTGTCACATTGGCTCGCAAATTAATGCGCTTAGCCCGTTTATTGAAGCACTAGAGAAAGTGTTGTCTGTAGTCGCAACATTAAAATCTAAACATATTGATATTGAACAATTAAATTTAGGTGGCGGCTTAGCTATTCCTTACCAAGCAACTGACATAGCTCCAGAGCCTAGTGATTATGCTGCTGCAATTTTAGAAAAAGTAAAAAAATTA
>CAZYCO010000004.1:5994-7345 GCA_964645885.1 uncultured Gammaproteobacteria bacterium | reverse complement strand
TCGAGCGATTGCAGGAAATGCCGGAATATTAGTTACTAAAGTTGAATATTTAAAACATCATAGCGATAAAAAATTTGTGGTCGTTGATGCGGCAATGAATGATCTAATGCGTCCCGCACTTTATTGGGCATGGCATGATGTAACACCCGTAATAGAAAAAAAACAAATTGCAAAAGAAACTGTTGATATTGTTGGCCCTATTTGTGAAACAACTGACTGTTTTGCAAAAGACCGAAAACTAGCGTGCGAAGTAGGGGATTTATTAGCATTTCGCTCTACTGGTGCGTATGGTTTTGTCATGAGTTCAAATTATAATTCGCGACCACGTATTCCAGAAATTATGGTTGATGGTAAACAAATTTATTTAGTCAGAAAACGCGAAACGATTGCTGATCTTTTTGCATCAGAATCTATTCTTCCATGATGATTGAGAATTCATATGAAAATTCGATTTAGCAAAATGCATGGTTTAGGCAATGATTTCATGGTAATTGATGCTGTAACGCAGCAAGTTACACTCTCACCTGCATTGATTCATCATTGGAGCCAACGTCATACTGGCGTTGGTTTTGATCAACTCTTATTAATTGAGCCTTCGTCAGAAAAAAACATAGATTTTATTTATCGAATTTTTAATGCTGATGGTTCTGAAGTAGGGCAGTGCGGCAACGGTGCACGATGTTTAATGCGTTTTGCATTAGATAAAAAATTAACGAATAAAAATAATCTAACACTTAAAACACAAACTAGCTTAATGCGCGCAACATTAGAAAAAAATAATCAAATTACTATTGAAATGGGTCTTCCAAATTTTATTCCTGAACACATCCCGTTTAGTGAAATGAAAGCTCAAGATAAATATGATTTATTATTTGAAGGTAAAACAATTTCATTTCATGCATTAAATATCGGCAATCCTCATGCAATTATTAAAGTTGAAGATGTTCAAACTGCAGAGATTGAGAAAATTGGCCCATGGCTTGAACAACATCCATTATTTCCAGAAGGTGTGAATGTAAGTTTTATGCAAATCATGAATAACAATAAGATTGCCTTACGCGTATTTGAACGTGGCGCAGGTGAAACCCTGGCTTGCGGTAGTGGAGCCTGTGCAGCAGCTGCTACGGCTATTAAATTTTATGGTTTAGATAAAACTATCTCAGTTAAGTTATTAGGTGGTGAATTAACCATTTCCTGGCTGCATGACAACGAACCAATCAAAATGACGGGTCCAGCAACCCACGTTTTTGATGGCGAAATTGAAGTTTAAATTCTAGAAAATATGCTAATTTTTATAATATCCCCAATTATTAGGAATAATTCTTAATCTATGAACATCATCATCTTAGGC
>CAZYCO010000004.1:0-5897 GCA_964645885.1 uncultured Gammaproteobacteria bacterium | reverse complement strand
GAGCATTACAAAATCGTCTTGATATTCGAACGATTGTTGGCCAAGGCTCTCATCCTGACATTATTCGGGATGCCGGTGGTGAAAATGCTGCCATGATTATTGCGGTAACAAGCAGCGATGAAACCAACATGATTGCCTGTCAAATTGCGCACTCACTTTATAAAATACCGAGAAAAATAGCGCGTATTCGCTCAAATAGTTATCTTGCTTATCCACAACTATTTCAAAACAACGTTATTCCAATCGATGTTTGTATTTATCCCGAACAATTAGTTACCCAATATGTGAAGCGTTTAATTGAACATCCAGGCGCATTGCAAGTTTTAGATTTTGCTAATGGCGCAGTGCAATTAATGGCGTTAAAAGCAAATCCTGGTAGCCCACTCATTGGTAAAACATTAGTTAAATTGCATGAATACATGCCACAAATTCCAATGCGCATTGCTGCCATATTCAGACGCAATCAATCGATCCCACTTTCAGGTGAATCAGAAATTAAAACTAATGATGAAGTATTTTTTATTTCAGCAACGAATCGCAGTCGTGACATCTTACAAGCGCTACATCTTCTCGATAATCCTTATAAACGAGTCGTAATTGGTGGTGGTGGCCACATTGGTGTGCGTTTAGGTGAAGCACTTGAAAGTGATTTCCAAGTAAAAGTAATTGATAGAAATAAAGATTTTGCAAAACACGCCGCAGAAACATTACATCACACCACTGTATTATGTGGTGATGTTTGCGATCGAGATTTGTTATGCGAAGAAAATATTGAAAGTACCGATGTATTTTGTGCGGTAACGAATGATGATGAAGCAAACATCATGTCTTGCATTCAAGCAAAACGTTTAGGTGTGCGCAAAGTAATGGCGCTGATTACCCGAACTGATTATGTAGATTTAATTGAAGGTGGTGAGATTGATATTGCAATTTCACCGCAACAAGCAACCATTGGTAGCATCCTAACGCATTTACGTCAGGGGGATATTGTTAACGTCCACTCATTACGTCGCGGTGCTGCAGAAGCAATTGAAATTATTGTCCATGGCGATCGTAAAACCTCTAAAGTTATTGGCAGAACACTTGGCCATATTAAATTTCCACCAGGAACAACAGTGGGTGCAATTGCCAGAGGCGATCAAATTTTAATTGCGCATTCAGATTTAACGGTTGAAGCCGGCGATCATTTAATCCTATTTTTAGTCGATAAAAACTATATTCATGACGTCGAAAAATTATTCCAAGTTGGAGTTTCTCTTTTCTAATGAATCCATTTTTACAAAAATTTATAGAACCAGAACGAATTTCTGATGTTGCAACTGCAATTAATGTTATTTCAGATACAAATGATATTAAAAATATAGAACCGTTATCAGGCGGTTATTCTTCTTCAAAGAATTATAAATTAATTATTGCAGATGAAATTTTTGTATTACGCATCATGGGTTTAGATCAGCCTTTAGACGATCGACAAAAACAAATTGAGTGCCTTTTTATTGCAAGTAAAGAACATCTAGCGCCATTTTGTTATTTTGCTAACGCAGAAACTGGTGTGATTTTAATGGAATACATTGAAGCGCAACCATTACATGAAGCCTTCGATTTTCTTGGCAATCTTGCAAATATGCTCTATCACTTACACTCACAACAATTTCCTGAACCACATAAGAGTTTATTTCTCTACACTGAAGAATTAGAAGCTACATTTAACGATGTTTTATTATCAGACAATATCAAAAACTTCTTTAAGCAAGTTCATAACGCAAAAAATTTATTGTTACCTCATTTAACAAAGGTTGCTTGTCATAATGATTTAAATCCAAATAATTTTATTTTTGATGGCAACCGACTTTTCTTAATCGATTGGGAAGCAGCTGGCGCAGAAGATCCATTCTTTGATTTAGCGGCGGTGTGTAATTTCTTTTGCTCAATGTCAGGACAAGCTGCAGAAAATTATTTTTTAAATAATTATTTTGGTTATGAGCTTTCTAATTTTGAACAAGCTAAATTATGTTTAATGAAATTAATTTCTTATTATTTTTACGCGCTACATTTTCTACAATTTGCAATGCTAGCCAAATTACCTTTGAACCAAGATTTACCAAATGTGCCAACATATCCTGAATGGGCTGAAGGTTTTAGTGCTCAGCAATATGGCTTAACAACTGGTGCTGATTTTTTATTATTAGGCAATATATTTGTAAATGCAGCACTGACTCTTATTCAAACTGAAGAATTCAAACAAGCTATACAAGCTATCAATCAGAAGTAAATTACTCTACCTCTGATTGATTCATCACAATAAATTTGCTGCGAGGCAATGCGTTTGGATAATTCTCACGTACAAATTTAATCATCTTTTCGCGTATTTCACAGCGTAAATTCCAAGTATCACCTGCGCTAACCGCACTTCCTAATACCCTAATTTCAACGATATTTTCTTTAGCATCAGAAACTTGTAATGCACTGACTTTTTTGTCCCAAAATTGCGATTGTTCAAGAATTTTTGCTAGCTCTTCGCGTAAAGCATCAATAGGAACGCTGTAATCAAAATATAACAGCACGGGTGCAATTAAATTTGCACTATTGTATGTCCAATTTTGGAATGGTTTTTGAATAAAATAATTAATAGGCACAATCAATTTACGTAAATCCCAAATTCTCACAACAACATAATTCAAACTAATTTCTTCAATCGTTCCAAATTCATTCTCAACAATAACATTATCGCCAATCTTAATGGGTTGAGTCATCGCTATTTGAAATCCTGCGAGTAAAACACTTAAAGGTTGTTGCGCAGCAAAACCAACAATTGCGGTAATCAAACCAGCAGAAGCTAAAATACTTGCGCCTAATTCACGTCCTTGTCTAAACACCATTAATAATGCAGCAAAAGTAATGAAGCAAATAATCGATAATACAATTCGCTTGAAAATACGTGCTTTCGTATAGTCTCTTCTTGCATCTGCACTTTCTGTTAATTGTAATTCATACTTTCTTAATATCAGTGTTTCGCCTGCGCTTACCAGTTCATAAATAAACCAAGCAACAGAAATAATTAACACGATGTGAACTAATTTAGTTAAAAACAAACTGGTTGCTGGCGTGAAGCTGATATAAGAGAAAAGAACATTAAGCAAAATTACATATAAAAATGTTTTCAAGCTTTTGCGGATGTGAGGCAAAATCACTAACCATGTATTGTAATTTTTAGAAACACTCAATTGATAAATAAATGAATACGTAATATTCGAGATGCAAGCGAAAATCCAAAGACAAATAATTAATCTTAAAATTGTATGTATCTGCGCGAAAATTAATTGTGAAAAAAATGGATATAAGAAAAGTTCAGAAATCTCAAGCCCAATTAAAATTAATGCGGGAATAGAAATAGATTTTGTGACTTGCCAAAGAAAATTATTTTTTGCATTTTTATTTCTGTTTCTTATATAAATCCACGCTGCGCCAATAAAAAGTAACATAATAGCTACTAGAGAAAGGCTTATTATCTCCAAATCAATTACTCGAGCGTGATTCATATTCATAGCAACTCTCCTTTTCTACTCCAACTTCAATTATAGATGGGAATATATTTTTTCAAATGTTGTAACTGTACGCGTTACGTTATGCAGCAACTCCATAAGTTTTTTTAAAAATCTAATTTTTTCATTGATTTGATTTAACTCTGTTTCATGCAAAGTAATATCTTGTTTTATTTTTTCTAACTCTTGATCACGTCTAAACGCTTTATAGTTTATGTGTATGAATGAATAGAACAAATATACTGTGACCAGTATAGCTACGATCAAGGCGCTAGTTTTAAAAGTTGTTGTTCCGATTAAATGATCAAGTGTTGCAATTCCAGTCGATCTAACTGCGTTTGGAATTCCTCCTAAATAAACAAACATCGAACCAGCACAGCCAACAAAAGTTGGGATTCCATTAACAACAATTTGCAGAAAATTAAACTGTAACCAATGTGGTTTTTTTGCTGGTGGTTGAGGAACACAAACGCTTGGATCAGCTAATAGTTTTACAAAAGATTTTTTATGATTTGAAAAAGCGGCTTTATTTTTTTCTACCTCATCAGAACTTTGTTTCGTTTCTTTTTGCTTTGCTGAACTTTCTTTAATTAAATCTTTAATTTTTTGTTTGATTTCTTCTAGGTCTTTCAAAAAGAGCTTCTCATTTTGAGGTGATAATTTTTTAGAAGTTCTTAGTTTTGTTTCAATTGATTCTAACCATGAAAATAGTTTTTGTTCTAAAAGAACATTAAACTCCATAGTATTAACTTCTTCAGATATATTTGTTGTTGATAAATATTGATTTAAATCATAAATAAGGTTTGCTGCATAATGCTCACGCTTTTTTTTCATTACTTCTAAAATTCTTAATTGAATAGCGTGTAATTTTAAATTGTTGACCGACGTATGTGCATTGCTTTTAGTAAATTTAAAACTATAGTAACCAAGTAGCGCTGATAACACGATAATCAATACTAATATCGAAATAAAAAGCGCTTTCGATGTTAATGTCATATCCATGAATGCAAACAAGCCTAAACAGCCACCAAGAATTCCAGTATTCACACCATTAATGACTAATGGCACATTACCTGATTTTTCTAATGTATCAGTTTTAATAGCTTTCTTATCACCTTCATGTAAACGACTAATAGCGAGTAATTGTCTGAATTGAGTTGCACTTAAATATTGCTTTAAATGTCCTTCACCAAGCTTAATATTTTCAAGCAATGTCATTAACTCGAATGGACGTAATCGTTTAATTTGTTCGTATATTTTTAACATTTCGCCTCCGTTTTATCAGATGGCTTTTTAATTACACGTCTTTTATCAACTAAGATTAAAAACAAGATAAAACCAATAATTGAAACACTCGATAAAATCGTAGCTAAGTTAAATTGTGAAGATAAAACACTATTCGCAATTAAACTTGAAACAAGAGCTGCAATTGTAGTTTGTAAACTACTTTGAACTGCGCTAACTGCACCTGCAATATGAGCAAAAGGAATAAGTGCACCAGCATTCGTGCTTGGATAAATAATGCCAACGCCCATTAGAAAAAATAACATTGGGATAACAATTGCTGCAGGCATGACATAACCACAATCACTTAAAAACAGCATAAACAAACTAGATAACACTAATGCGCAAAGCCCAATAAATACCATGCGATGAATAGGTAATTTATGACTTAAAAGATTAGATAAAAAAGCGCCAATAAAAATTCCTAACGCAGGTAAGATTGTTATCCAACCAAATTCAACAGGTGTTAAACCAAATTGATTTTGAAAAATGAATGGCGCCATCAAGCAATAAATTAAATCACCTAAAGCTGCAATCACACCTGGAATAAAAAAACCTACAAAAACAGGACTACGTGCTAACACCCCAATACTTTTTAACATATAAATTAATAAATTTTTTAAACTTCGATGTTGATGAGCAATTTCTAAATTTGTTTCGGGTAAAAATTTATAAACAATCATGAGGCTAATGGCGCCATAAATTGCCATTAAAATAAAACTTGCACGCCAGTTATATAAACTTTCTAAATAACCACCTATAACAGGTGCGAAAATAGGTAAAAAAGGTGAGGCCATGCTGATATAAGATGCTGCTTTAACGAAACCTTTCTCGTCAAAAACATCACACATAATTGCTCTACCAATTACATCACCGCAACCATTACCTAATCCTTGTAACACTCTTGCTAATAATAAAAATTCAATTGATTTACAAAAAATCGCAATCACACTACCAATAAAAAAAAATAATAATCCGACTAGTAACGCTTTACGTCTACCGTGTACATCAGACAACGGCCCATAAAAGAAAGCAGAAATGCCAATCGGAAGAGCGTCGTGTAGGGAAAGA
>CAZYCO010000003.1:63393-65911 GCA_964645885.1 uncultured Gammaproteobacteria bacterium | reverse complement strand
AAATGCCGTAAGCTAAAACATAAATTGTAATTGTAAATTGAGTTAAGAAATTAGAACTATGCAACTCTGTAACCATCTTAGGTACAGATGGAAGATAAATGGTTATAGCAAGCTGATTTATAGTCACTAATAAAATAATAAATCCTACAACCAATTTATTAACAGCACTGGTTTTATACATAAATAAAATCCATTGATGTTAATTAATTTTTTCTAGAATTTTCTTTTGAACTAATAGCTTTTTTAACATAGACGCCTCCTTGTTATTAATTTTTTACTCCATTCATTCAGTGTAGATTAAATTTATATATTTGGTTTATGGACTATGCTTTGTATAGGAGGAGTGAAAAAATTTTAGGAGGACAAACATCATGCGCAAAATTTTCACAACAATCATAAGTTTATTTTTTTGTATCACCGCTTTTGCAGCGACTATTGAATCAAGCAAACCTAACTCTCAAGTTTCTACTTATTTGATTATGCAAACTGCAAAATCAGGTGAATTACAATTAGATAAATCAAACGGCACATATAAATTGGTGTTAAATAATGTTGAACCTGAGCTAAATTATATTGTTCATTCAAAAACAGGTAATCATGCTGCGGGACAAATGAATAACGCGGTGTATTATCAATCTGTTGGTAATTCTAATTTAGCTAACAATAAAAATCGCGAAATCCATAGCGTGTTATTGTCAGTTAAAAATAAAGACAATGCTCACATTAAATTATTTATTGTATTGAAAGAGCCTGAATATAATGCTTCAAAACACCAATTAACATTTAAAGCAGCACCAATGTTAAGCGATGCAATCAAAAAAGATTATGCTACTAATTCACCTCAACAATTTGGTCATGTCACATTGTTAAGTGATGGCGGTGGTATATGTGGTAGAGATTGTATTGACTGGCCATAACATAAAATAAGAACAATCTAGTTTTTCAAAAGTATATTTTTAAAATATATAATGAAGAGAGAAATTATTTCTCTCTTCATTTTTTTATTTTAAATTTCTGATCAACCCATACCGAAAGATGTTCTATTATCAATTGTATCCATCGCATCTTCATCGGTTTCATCATCTTCTTCTAAATCATCACCTTCAACTCGTAATAAAACTGAATTTGTTACTTCTGAGGTATTTTGATTGTTATTATTGTTGTTGTTATTTTGCTCTTCATTATCTTCCTCATCATACTCAGGAAATTCATTGGTGAAATTAATCAAAACCTCATTTTTTTCAGCGTCTTCAGATAATTCTTCTGCAGCAGGTGTCAAAAACCCTTCATCTTCCTCTTTTATTTGAGTAGGTGTTTGTGTCGTTACGGTTTGATAATTTGTTGTTGCTGTTCTTGTATTTCTTAGAAGTGGTTCCTCTTCATCTTCAATCGGAATTTGAGTTTCAGTAGATGGAAGTTGTCTTTCTGGTTCTGGAAATTGGATTTCTGGGAAATTTTCAGTTTGTTTAATATCAATTGATGTATCGCCTACAGTAGATGTTTCAGAAATTAATCCTGTACTACGTTCTACATCATCATCTTCATCATCCATGCGTCTAGTATAAGTATCGGCCAGTTCATCTCTATTTGGCCAATAGCTATATGCATATAACCATACCATTCGTACAAAAGAGCAAAAGATTAAAGAACTAAAAATACCAACTTTTATATATCGTGCGTTAGATGAATCTGAACCTGCAAATAAATTTAGGTAGTTATTAATAATAAAATCAGAAGTAAAAATGACTGCTTTTGCAGACTCGTATTGCTGTAACACAAATGGTGTTTTAGATTTTGGTAAATTACTTGGGTAATATTGTGCTTTTAAATAGCTACCAATGAAAATTCCTAAAGCTAAACTTATGCAATAACGAACGATAGGTATTTCATACTCAGTAAAGCGCTCATTAAATACATCCGATGCGCCAAGTAAATAAGCAAGCATGACTGCTTCTTTAAACCCTAAGTAAATAGTATCTGCAAACATTGCGGCTTTACCGCGAGGCAAATCTTCTAAAGATGTTTCACCACCTACTTGGCGATAATCCACCCCCGAACCTTTAATTAAACGATAAATTTCATTACGAATTTTTGGTTGCCCAGAGAATATTTCACCTAATAAAGGAAATGCTGATGCTAACATCCACAAAGGTGAAACTTTTCCTAAAGCAATACTTGCTGCAACAACAACGAATGAATTAGTAAAAATTACCGAAGGAGCAATATTACCGAAGATAAATTCAATAACAAAATAGCGCATCGCTTTTGTAACAGAAATTCTTTTATCGTAGTCATTAATTTTATTTTGAAGCGTGATTTGCTGATCATCAGATGCACGTTCTAACTCTTTTTGTTTTTTGTTTTTTTCACGATCAAGAATGTAAATAATCGTCTCACTAAGATAGTAAATGCTATACTCCGTCACCATGGCATAAACCATCCAATCGGTACTGATGCTCTTGATGCGTTTAGTGCATACTTCATCTGTTCTTGGACAATGTTGAAGCATTTTAATAAA
>CAZYCO010000003.1:38535-63368 GCA_964645885.1 uncultured Gammaproteobacteria bacterium | reverse complement strand
ATAAACTTGCGTTGCACCAGGAAACATAACACGAAAATTATCAGTATAAAGTTCTGCTAATTTTTGAATATGAGCAGCGCTGAAATCTTTTTTTTGCCCACTGCGACGTAACACCGTTCTTGCTTGTGTATGATTAGTAAAAAGTGAGTGGCTAGAGATTCTTCGATGTATTTCCCTGTTGTTATTCATAACCTTTTTCCTCTATTTATTATTATTAAACAAAGGAAGTATAGATTATAAAAAACAACTAAGAGTTTAATTGCTAGATAATTGTATTTTTTCTCTCAATGTTTCAAGCTAATATTTGATGCTTCAGGCTTAGGTTCTTGTCCTGCTTGCAACTCGGGCGCATCTTTTTTAGCTTCTACTTTTTCAGAGCGAAGAGGTGCAATTTCTCTATAACACTTCATTATTACATCTTCGAGATTACTACTATTTTTTAGCGACGATTTTGCTTCTTTCAAATTTGTACTAAATAGCTCTGATAATTTTTCTTTAGTAACAGGTTCGCCTGTTGCTCGCATTACAAGTAATTTGTGTTGCATGCTTTTTACAATAGTTGCTTTTATTTCAAATGCATATTTTTCATCTGGAGGTACTTTTACAAAGAACGATTTTATTTCTGTTAAAATTCTTTTGATATTGTTCTTAAATAAAAAGCTATCCATTCGATTAGCCATTCGCTCAAGCAATTGTGGTTGAGTTTTTCGAAAACTACGTAATTGCTGAATTTCTTTTATGATTTTAAGAGTATCAATTGTCATAGTTGGTTCAAAACTTTTTTGCAACAAATGTAATTTTGCATCAATTTGTTGATTTTTTTCCATGTTAGATAATTTTTTATCATTAACAATATGCGCTATATCTTTTTGAATCTGTTTGGCAACTGCATTTGTTGTTGCAGTACCTATGTTTTTATACTTATTAATTACATTATGCGCTTCATTCGCGTAAGACACAGGATCATTTAAAATACCATTTAATTGCGAAAGTAATTTGCAAGAGCCTACTTCTAACTGTAAACGATTAGTTGCATTTCGAATTGCATCTTCTACTTTCTTTATTTGTTTATCTCTTGAAGGTTCTTCTTTTAAAACTTTATTAATTTCATTTTGTAATTGATCGGCAATATTATCGATTTTCGCTTGACGTAATGTTGAAGTTTTTATTTTTGCATAATTCACAGCACTAGTAGTTGCCCATAATAAATAATCTAATTCATCATTTTCTTTTACTAAAGAACGGTTGTTTAAAATTTGGCATTGTTCTACTAAATAAATACCCATCGGTTTTGCAGGTGCTTCAAAAACATCTGGCTTCACTTCGTTAAATCCCATCTTTTTCAATTCAGGTTTTAAAGTAGAAAAAAGTTCAGGATTGGTTTTTGCTAAATTTTGTAATTCCATTTCAATTTGTTCACGAGTGAAATTACCTGCATTCATTTCAAATCTATAACTAAAGGTTTTTGGTAATACCGTTTTAAATACTTCTCGATGACGTTGACTGTAGAAAAACTCTGCATCACGTACATATTCTTCAGCCGAACCAGTAATATGATCACGCTTAACGAATTTACTTTTAGCTTGTTTTGCATAGTCTTTATCATGCTGTTTCATTCCCATGAACAACAACAATTGACCTTCTGGCGTTTTATCTTTTTCGTCTAGCTCTACGTGGTTTAACTGACGTTTTTTAGCTTCTTTATCTTTAGTTGAATATAATAAAGTAGGTTTAGCGCCATCGATAAACTCAACACCAAAATCATTTTGAAATGCATCGTAAGTAATACCAACTGCTAATCGATGTGAATGACTGGTGTTTTCTTTTTCGTATTTAGTTGCGGCATTATGACCACCAGCAACAACTTCATACTGCACATTAGTTTTTAATGGATCTGCAACCGTAATGCGATTTTTACTTTGCGCTTCAAATAACAAACCTTCTTCATGCTTTTGATAAAAAATAATTGCTTTTTTAACGTTTGATGGAATAACAGTAGCTTGTGGGTTGCCTTTTAATGTAGGGCCAGCAACTGGATCGAATAAACACAAATTTACTTCTACGTCCGGGTACATATGATTAAGCATATTGGCAATAATAATTGCTGTATAAGAACCACGACTAAAACCAGTTAAATTAACCACTTTAGGTGGATAACCTGTTTTAGTTAATTGCTCTAAGTATGCAATTGCTTCATGTAAATTTTCATCCACCCCAAATCCTAAAGCATTACCAAGTAAATAAGCGGCTTTGTCTGAGTGTTTTTTATCTACAACCTTTGTACCTTTCCCCGGTACAGTTTCATCAGGAACATAAACATATTGGCCAGCCATTGGATTTGGATTAGGTTCATTATTTGCTAATTTTTTTGGCTTACCACCAACACCGTCTATTAAATGAGTAAATTGTGGCGTGCCGTCACTTTGCTGTTCTTTTTGGCACATTAAATACAATTCATAAATAAGATTGCCGCGCTCATTACGGCCTGAGAATTGATCTCTATGTTGACCTGAACCTAAGAAAAACAAGTTTACAACGGCAGGTTGAACGTTTAATTCTGAAGTGACTTCGGTAGCTGTTTTCATATATTTCCCCAACAGTTCAATGCAGGATTCTTAAAAGAAAGTGTAGCTCCTCAAACCTTAAGGAAAACTTTTGGATTTGTATCAATTTGTTTGAGAGCTGTTTCAAAAGCTATAAAAACAGCGATATTTACTAGATTTTTAGCTGTTTATTGATTTCTTCTAGTACAGCCAATGGATTTTGCGCCTTTGTTATAGGACGTCCTATAACTAGGTAATTTGCGCCTGATTGTTTTGCTTGAATAGGAGTCATGATACGTCTTTGATCATCGGTATTCAGTTGTGGTTCTAAACGTATTCCTGGTGTGACTAAACAAAATTGAGCACCACATTTCGCTCGTAAAAATTCGGCTTCATATGCAGAGCAAACCACTCCATCTAAACCAGAATCTTGTGCAAGCTCCGCTAAACTAAAAACAGTTTCATCAAGCGATTTTGCAATACCAACAGCAGATAAATCTGCTTGTTCCATGCTTGTAAGAACAGTGATCGCTAAAAGTAGTGGTTTATGTGTAGCAGTGCTAATTGCATTGGCAGCAGCTTCCATCATTCGCTTACCACCTAAAGCATGAATAGTTGTCATCCAAACACCTAACTCAGCTACTGCACGACAAGCATTCGCAACTTGATTAGGTATGTCATGCAATTTTAAATCTAGAAAAATAGAAAAATCTTTTTGATGTAATTTTTCTATTATTTCATGACCATAACGAATAAATAATTCTTTACCCACTTTTAACCGACAAAGTTTTGGCGATAAATTATCTGCAAGCGCAAGCACTTCATTTAAAGACATTTCATCTAGTGCAACAATTACAAATGGTTCATGAAATTTTTGCATATTCATTAAAAATTCCTCGCCTTATTCTTCGCTATTTGGTTTGAGTGTTTCCCACTGTTTACATCCAGGACATTGCCAATGCAGCTCTCTTCCTAAGAACCCACAATTTTCACAACAATATTGTTTTTTGTTTGCTAATAATTGCCGCATTAAATTCCAAATAATTAATCCTTGCTCATTTGAATGCTCTGCATTTTCAATTAGTTGCCATTCAATTAATTTACTTAAGCCTTTTAATGATGGTGTTACATATAATTTTTCATGTAAAAAATTTTTCGCAAAAAATAATCCTGAATGATTTTTATGAATATCTGCTAATGCAATTAACAAATCTGGATTAGGATAATTTTCATATAGTGTTTGCAAATAAGAAAGTAATGCTGGTATTTGATTTAATGCTTGGTAACTTTCAATTAAAAGTACAAGTGTTTCAGAAATATAATGCGCATTTTGTTTTGGAACTTGTTTTAAATATTCAATTGCTGTTTGAAAATCTTTTTTATTTATTTCATATTTTGCTCGTAACAATGATGCGCGTGCATTTGGAAAAATTTTTAATGCTTGTTTCAAATAACTCGCGGCATCTTTTAAATTTTGATTATTCTGCGCTTGCTCTGCTAATTCACAATAAAAATGTGAAATTAATCTGTTCTTTGATTCACCAGTAATACTTTCCAATTGTTTTGCTACTTTAATAGCCTTCAGCCATTCTTTTTCTTGCTGATAAATATCTAACAAGTATTTAAAACTTGCAGGCAGTAATTCTGCTGATGCAATTAATTCTAAAAATACTTTTTCGGCACGATCTAACATACCTGCACTCATATAGTCTTGTCCAAGCGCAAATAAAGCTTGTATACGTTCTGTTTTGGAAAGGGATGGCCGTGCAATTAAGTTTTGATGAATACGTATGGCGCGATCGACTTCACCACGTCGACGAAATAATCCACCCAACATTAAATGAGTTTCAACAGTGTCACTATCGGCTGAAAGTAATTGAATAAATAGATCAACGGCTTTATCGGGTTGTTCATTAATAAGAAAATTTAATCCAACAAAATAATCGCGAGAAAATTGCTTATTATTTTTTTTAGGATTAAAAAAATTTTTCTTTGTTTGTTTTTCGCTGAACCACCAACCAGACGCAGCAGCGACCGGCAAAAGCAGCAACCAAAGTTCCGTCATGACAATCTCTTAAATATTAACGTAAATCACTAAGCGGAATTTTTCTTAAATTTTCAATTTCTTGGTCTGCCAACTTGATACGTTTTTTTAATTGATAATTGATTCGTTTTTGACGAAGAAACATTAAAAAGCCTGAAAAAAACCCTATAAAAAGACCAATTACTAATGTAAGCACTAATAATAAAGATAAAGGAATGGTTTGCTCGATAAAATAATAATTTATTTTCACTGGAGACGCGTTTAACAGCGCAAACGCAATAGCCAATAACATTAAGATAAGCAAAAAAAGGTTAGCTATGATTCGCATTTCATTTCCCCAAACAAAAACGGTATGCCATAGCATACCGTTTTGTATAGAAAGTTTTTAGAGAAATTATTCTTCGTCTTTAGACGCATTTCCCATTTGTTCTTTCAAAAGATCGCCTAGAGTTGCACCAGAACCTTCTGCTTTACGCGAATATTCTTTAGTTAACTCAGCTTCATTCTGTGCTTCAAGTGCTTTGATTGATAATGCAATTGTGCGATTTTTACGATCTAAATTAGTAATCTTCGCTTCAACTTCATCGCCTTCTTTTAACACATTACGTGCATCAGCAACTTTTTCACTTGCTGAAATTTCAGAAGCACGCAAAGTACCAAATACATCGGTCGCTAATTCAACTTTTGCAGCTTTAGCATCGATTTCAACGACTTTACCTTTAACAACACTACCTTTTGGATTAGCTTCAGCGAAACCGGAGAAGCCATCTTCTTGTAATTGTTTAATGCCTAAAGAGATACGTTCTCTTTCTGCATCCATCGCTAAAATAACAGCTGAAATTTGCTGGCCTTTTTTGTAATCACGAATAGCAACTTCGCCTGGAACAGTCCATGAAATATCAGAAGTATGAACTAAACCATCGATATCACCATCGAGACCTACGAAAATACCAAAGTCGGTGATTGATTTGATAACACCGGAAATAACTTCGCCTTTTTTATGTTTAGATACGAAATCTTCCCAAGGGTTTGAAATACATTGTTTGATACCAAGCGAAATACGACGACGTTCTTCATCGATTTCCAATACCATAACTTGTACATCTTGGCCGACTTGAACAATTTTGCTTGGCGGAATGTTTTTGTTGGTCCAATCCATTTCTGATTGATGCACCAAACCTTCAACGCCTTTCTTGATTTCAACGAAACAACCGTAATCGGTGATGTTTGTAACTTTACCAAGAATTTTTGAACCTTTAGGAAATTCTTGTGCTAAGCCTACCCATGGATCTTGAGCTAACTGTTTCATACCTAATGATACGCGACCGCGATCACGATCAATTTTCAGTACGATAACTGTTACTTCATCACCAACTTGTAAACATTCGCTTGGATGATTGACGCGTGACCAAGACATATCAGTTTTATGTAATAAGCCATCGATTCCGCCCAACTCAATAAATGCACCGTAATCGGTAAGATTTTTAACCGTTCCTTTAAGAACTTGGCTTTCTTGTAAGCCTTCAAGCGTTGCTGCACGTTCAGCACTATTTTCTTCTTCAAGTACTGCACGACGAGAAATAACGATATTGTTACGTTTACGATCAAGTTTAATCACTTTAAATTCGTAAGATTTTCCTTCTAAAGATGAAGGATCGCGCATAGAACGAAGATCAATTAATGAACCTGGTAAGAATGCTCTTACACCAGAAATTTCTACTGTAAAACCACCTTTTACTTTACCAGTGATAATACCAACAACAGTTTGTTTGCTTTCTTGGATACTTTCGAGTTTTTCCCAAACTTCGGAGCGTTTTGCGCTTTCACGTGAAAGTACAGTTTCACCTTCATTATCAAATTGGACTAAAACTACTTTTAATACGTCACCAATTTGGACTTTAAACTCACCTTGTTCATCGATGAATTCAGATTTTGGGATCAAGCTATCAGATTTCATGCCAGCATTAACAAGTACGTAATCGTTAGTGATTCCTACAACTGTGGCATCCACAAGAGCACCGTTGCGCATTGGAACGGTTTTATAAGTTTGTTCGAATAAATCGGAAAAATTTTCAATCATGATGTTTAATTTCAGATTCTGAATAGCTCCAGAATCCCCCACAAAAAAGTGTCAAAAGACACGGTTAAGTTAAAACAATCCACTATATCGTTTTATCAAATAAATAATTAAAACGATGATGGACTTCCTTTTGAATTCGCTGCAACACAGATTCGATATCAAGAGAACTAGTATCGATGATTACAGCATCTTTTGCTGGTACTAAGGGGGCAACTTGGCGGTTTTTATCGCGTTCGTCACGCTCTTTCAGTTCAGTCAAAATGTGCGCCAGGCTAGCATTTTCACCTAACCCTTTCAACTGAAGAACGCGGCGTTTTGCGCGTTCTTCCGGGCTTGCATCTAAATAAATCTTTAATGGCGCATCTGGAAATACTACCGTCCCCATATCACGTCCTTCAGCAATTAAACCAGGGCTTTCTCTGAATGCTCTTTGTCTATCTAATAAGGCTTTGCGTACGCCAGGAATAGCAGCAACGATAGAAGCCCTTGAACCACAACTTTCGGTTCGAATAGCAAGCGTTACTTCTTCACCTTCAAAAATAACTACGGGCGGAAAACATTCATTATCATTTGGGCTAAATTGAACATCTAAATTACCTGCTAAAATTTCCAGGGTTTTATCATCATCTAATGCCACTTCATGTTTTTCTGCTGCTAACGCCAATACTCGATAAAGCGCGCCGCTATCTAAAAAATGCCATCCTAATTTTTGCGCTAATTTTTGCGCCACTGTTCCTTTCCCTGTTCCACTAGGACCATCAATGGTAATAACAGAAATAGATTTTGATTTATCCATTCTTTTTTTCCTCATGAACTTGGATATTGATATTGAGTTGTTTTGCGATAGTAGAGAATTCTGGGAAAGATGTTGCGACATTATCACAACGTAAAATTTGTATTGGGCCAGATGCGATGGTGCCTGCAATTGCAAATGCCATTGCAATCCGATGATCATCTGCGCTATCAATTACACCACCAGTAAAGGCGCCACCAACAATTACAGCACCATCAGAAAATTCTTCTACTGATATACCTAATATTTTTAATCCTTTTAACATAGCACTAATTCGATCGCTTTCTTTAAAACGTAATTCTTCTGCGCCACGTAAAATTGTTTTGCCAGAAGCACATGCTGCAGCAATAAATAAAATTGGGAATTCATCTATGGTTTGCGGTATGAATTCAATTGGAATATTAATTCCTGTTAATTTTGCTGAGCGAACATGAATATCTGCAACAGGTTCGCCACCTAACATACGTTGGTTTTCTAAGTGAATATTGGCGCCCATTTTTTGCAAAATTGTTAGCAATCCTGTTCGCGTTGGATTCACGCCTACATGTTTAATTGTAATATTTGAATTGGGCACAATTGTTGCTGCAACAATAAAAAATGCTGCAGATGAAAAATCACCAGGTACATAAACTGTTGTTGCTTTTAATCTTTGTTTACCAGTGATTTTGATTGTTAAATTATTTTTTTCGAATGGGTAATCAAAAGTAGTTAACATTCTTTCTGTATGATCACGCGATAATGCGTTTTCACGATAACTACTTTCACCATCGGCATAAAGTGCAGCTAATAAAAAACATGATTTAATTTGTGCACTCGCAATTTCTGATTGGTAATTAATTGCTTTTAATGAATGCTGAATACCTTTGATAAAAATTGGAGCGGTATCATCATTGCTTGCTTTAATATCTGCTGTCATTTTTTGCAGCGGATCTAAAATACGACGCATAGGTCGTTTTTGTAGTGATGAATCTCCAGTTAAAGTCGAATCAAAGTTTTGCGCAGCTAAAATACCACTTAATAAACGTATTGATGTACCTGAGTTTCCTAAATCGAGTATTTTTTTCGGTGCATTTAATGAAAACAATCCTCGACCTTGAATAATTATTTTTTCATTTTCTTCAAATACTTCTACACCAAGTTCTTTTATTGCTTTTAATGTGGATAAGACATCTTCGCTTTTTAACAAGCCTTCAATCTTTGTTTGACCTTCAGCAATTGCACCAAACATAAGTGCGCGATGAGAAATTGATTTATCACCTGTAACGCTTACCGTGCCAACAATTATTTCTGTGGGAGTAACAATGAAAGTTTTCATATTATTTAATTTATTGTTAGCCAATGTACTTTATTAACCATAGCGTTTTTGAAAATCTTTCATGAAATGAATCAAAGCATCCACACCTGCTTCAGGCATAGCGTTATAAAAACTTGCTCTTAGTCCACCAACTAATTGATGTCCTTTCAATTGTTTTAATCCAGCTTGATTTGCTTCTTGCAAAAATATTGGTTCAAGTTCGGTCTTATGAATTTTAAATGGTACGTTGATGCGCGAACGATAAGGTTTATCTATTTTGTTTTGATAAAAATCATTTTGATCAATGTAGTCGTAAAATTTTTGTGACTTACGGTGATTTAAAATTGCCATTTTTTCAACACCACCTTGTTGCAATAACCATTTAAATGTTAGTGCTGCGACATAACATGCAAACATATTTGGTGTGTAATAAAGAGATTGTGTATTAGCAATGTGTTGGTAATTGAATGTGATTGGTGTGCTAGGTAAGGCACGATCTAATAAATCGTCTCGAATAATAACAATAGTTAAAGCTGCGGTTGATATATTTTTTTGTGCGCCAGCGTAAATTAATCCGAAACGGGAAACATCTATAGGTTGCGATAGAATATTTGACGTCATATCTGTAACTAAAGGAACTGTACCGACATCCGGTACAAATGGAAATTCAACACCATTAATTGTTTCATTTGCAGTATAGTGAACAAAAGCGGCAGATGAATTTAATTTCCAATTCGCTTGATCTTCAATTGTGGTGTAATTGGTTTTTTCGGTTGAACTTGCACAATTTGCATTGCAATAACGTTTTCCTTCTTCCAATGCACCATGCGACCAAATACCAGTATCGATATAGTCTGCAGTATCATTTTTTCCTAACAAATTCATTGGAATAAAAGAGAAATGACATCGAGTAGGACCAGCCATGAACAACACTTTATAATTTTCTGGAATACTAAGCAGGGTACGTAAATCTTGTTCTGCTTGTTGCAACATTTCTGCGAAACCACTAGTGCGATGTCCTATTTCTAAAATGGACATACCACTATCATTCCAACTTAGTAATTCCTTTTGTACGTGCTGCAAAACCTCTTTTGGTAATTGCGCGGGCCCTGCACCAAAATTATAAATTTGCATCTTACTGTCCATTTTCATCCAATTTCATTTCTGTTTCAGAATCCATTTCTAATTCAGCTTCGGCACTAGATTGTAGTAATTCTTCATCAATACATTGAATACCAACTAGTTTTTCTTCACTGCTTAAATTAATCAAACGAACACCTTGAGTATTTCTACCAACAACCGAAATTTCATCTACTCGAGTACGAACAAGTGTGCCTTGATCACTAATCAACATGACTTCTTCACCAGGAAAAACAGGACATGCTGCAACAACTTTACCGTTTCTTTCATTTACTTGAATAGAAATAACACCTTGACCGCCTCTTCCTGTTAAACGGTAATCAGAAATTTCTGTTCGTTTACCGTAACCATTTTCAGTTGCAGTTAAAATTGCACCATCTTGTTTTACGATTACTAATGAAATTAATTTTTGCTCATCTTGCAAACTAATACCGCGTACACCTTTTGCTGTTCGTCCCATTGCACGTACTAATTTTTCTGGGAAACGAATAACTTTTCCGGCATCACTAAATAGCATGACATCAGATTCACCAGAGGTTTCTGCTACTTCAACTAAACGATCACCTTCTTCTAAATCGATTGCGATGATTCCGCTAGCACGAGGACGTGAGAATTCTTCGATTGGTACTTTTTTTACTGTACCTTGCTGCGTTGCCATAAAAATAAATGTTTGACTGTCGAAGTTTTTAATTGGTAACAATGCATTAATACGTTCATCAGCAGCTAAGGAAAGTAAATTGATGATTGGTTTACCACGAGCTGTTCTTGTTGCTTGTGGAATTTGATAGGTCTTTAACCAATATACTTTTCCTAAATTCGAAAAACACAACAATGTGTCATGTGTATTTGCAATAATTAATTTTTCAACAAAATCTTCTTCTTTAAATGTTGCTGCAGCTTTGCCTTTACCACCGCGACGCTGTGCTTGATAAAGTTCTAATGGTTGATATTTGATATAACCCTCATGTGAGAGCGTGACTACAACATCAGCTTCAGAAATTAGATCTTCAATCGTTAAATCTTGTTGATCGCTTACAATTTCTGTTCGACGTGGATTACCAAATTCTTCTTTTACTGCGCGTAATTCATCTTTGATTACTTCAAGCAAACGATCTGGATTAGATAAAATCTCTAACAGGTTATTAATTAAAGCAATTAAGTCTTTGTATTCATTAAAAATTTTATCTTGTTCTAAAGCTGTTAAACGATGTAAACGTAATTCAAGAATGGCATCGACTTGATTAGGTGATAAACGATAACCATCGTGTTGCAAGCCAAAAATGATAGGCAAATCATCAGGACGACCAACATTAGAATCTGTTAATTCTAACAATTGCATTACTTGTCCAGCTTTCCACGTTCTCTCTAATAACTTTTGTTTTGCATCTTGTGGATTTTGTGAGCTTTTAATTAACGCAATAATTTCATCAATGTTAGTTAAGGCAATACTTAAACCTTCTAAAATATGCGCTCTTTCACGTGCTTTGCGTAATTCAAAAATAGAACGACGCGTTACAATTTCACGACGATGACGAATAAATGCATCTAGTAGTTCTTTCAACGTTAATAATTTTGGTTGTCCGTCTACTAACGCCACCATATTCACACCAAATACGCTTTGTAATTGGGTATGGGTATAAAGGTTGTTAAGAATTACTTCTGCGTTTTCGCCACGACGTAATTCAATAACAATACGCATTCCATCTTTATCTGATTCATCACGTAAATCAGTAATACCTTCAACACGTTTTAATTTTGCAAGTTCAGCTATTTTTTCTATTAATTTTGCCTTATTTACTTGGAATGGTAGCTCATTAACAATAATAGATTGCTTACCATTTTTTTCATCTGTTTCAATTTCGGTACGTGCACGAACAACTATTCGACCACGACCTGTTTTATATGCATCTACAATTCCACTTCTACCATTGATAATTGCTGCAGTAGGAAAATCAGGGCCTTGGATATATTGCATTAATTGATCTAAGCCCAAATTAGGATTTTCAATTAGCGCAATACAAGCATCGATTAATTCATTGAGATTATGTGGAGGAATGTTTGTTGCCATACCAACAGCAATACCAGACGCTCCATTTAATAAAAGATTTGGAATTCGAGCAGGCAATACATTAGGGATAAATTCATTGCCATCATAGTTTGGTGTGAAATCAACAGTTTCTTTATCGAGATCAGCTAATAACATTTGGCTGATTTTTGCCATTCGAACTTCGGTATAACGCATCGCCGCTGGCGCATCGCCATCAATCGAACCAAAGTTACCTTGGCCATCGATTAATACTGTACGCATTGAAAAAGGCTGAGCCATACGAACAATAGTGTCATAAACAGCCATTTCACCGTGCGGATGGTATTTACCAATTACGTCACCCACCACGCGAGCGGATTTTTTATAAGGTTTATTCCATTCATTACCCAGTTCATACATAGCATAGAGAACTCGGCGATGTACGGGTTTAAATCCATCTCGGACATCAGGAAGAGCTCGTCCAACGATAACGCTCATGGCGTAATCAAGGTATGAATGCTTCAATTCTTCTTCGATATTGACGCTAATTACTTCTTTGGCAAAAGAACCCATAAATATAGAAAACCTCGACTAGCGGATGGGGTAGAACAAAGACAAAATCATACCACAGACACATGGTTTGAAAGAAATTGCTCGTAGGTCATTTTGGGCAAAATTTCGCTCGGAAGACGACTTTCTAAAGATAAATTAATGACTTTTAAAGGTTCCTTATTCATTAGGTTCCGAACGACCTCAAAACTAGGCTTTATGAGCCTTGAATATTTGTCTTCACATTCTAGGTTATTTTCTTCTTTTATTAAGTCTAATCCCAGCAACGCAATCTCTTTAAACCCTATAAAATAAGCTATTTGCAACATCCAAAACAATTCTATCCCACCATAAAAAACACCTTTACGAATGTCTGCGCAAAAACCAATACGATCTGTTTCAGGATGTAATGTGATATTAGGTTGATATTTGACCCAATCTGAAAAATGTTTCTGAGATAAATTTTTTTCTGTTGTTTGTTTATTTATTTCTTCTACTAAAAAAATTGTCATTTTTTTTAGTAAAGCTGCTTCTTTCTCGCAAATAGCTTTAATCGCATGGGCATTTAACACACATGGAATTTTTCTTCTTGCAACATCTTTCACAATATCAAAACGTTTATGAATAAAATTTGGATCAATCAAAAGATAAAGATCAAAATGAATTTCATTATGTTTAGGTAATTCAATTGCAGTATTGGTACCAATAAAAAAGCTATTGCCATCTCTTTTGAAATAAATATTTTGAATTGATGGTCCTTCACCAACTAAAAAACAAAATTGATTATCGTTAAATAAATTTTTTAATTTAGATAAAGAATATGTTTTAGTTATTTCTTTTTTTCTGTAAAAAATAGTTTTTGCAGTAGCATCTGCGACACTACTTTTGATTGTTAATTCAGGTAATAATGGAATTATATGATGTTTGCTTTTTGGCAAAATTAGCCAATAAAAATTACGATAAATAATTTTTTTAAGATGCGACAACAACTTCATTTTAAAAAATCCTTTTATTTACCTATACAAAAACTTGAAAAAATAGATCCTAATAAATCTTCTGTTGTAAATAATCCTGTTATTTCAGATAACGTTAGCTGCGCAAGACGTAATTCTTCTGCTATCAATTCTAGTGCTATTTTTTTTTGTGAAAATAATTCTCGAGTTTTCTTTAAATAATTTTCTGATCGAGTAAGTGCATTTAAATGTCTAGTTCTAGCAATAAAGGCAGTTTCGGTTTGTGAATCATATCCAACAGATTCTTTAAGATGTTGTTTTAATAATTCAATGCCTTCTCCCGTTTTTGCAGATAAATTGATGATTGTTTTTTCTTGTGATTTTTTTATGGCGGGGGTTTCAGCTCTCAAATCTATTTTATTTTGTACAATTGTATAATGTTTATCTGTTATCTCTTGCCCTAAATCTTTCAATAAATCATTAAAACTTTTTTGTTCGCTTCTATTATCAGTTATAAAAAGTATTTGATCTGCTTGTTCTATTTCTTTAATTGCTCGTTTAATTCCTTCTTTTTCAACTACATCATCAGTAATACGAAGACCTGCCGTATCAATAATATGAAGTGGTATACCATCCATTATAATTTCTTCGCGCATTACATCTCTTGTTGTTCCAGGAATATCAGTAACAATTGCAATCTCTTTGCCACTTAAACAATTTAATAAACTCGATTTCCCAACATTTGGCTCACCAACAATTACAATTGTAATTCCATCCCGAAGAATCGAACCTTGTTGTGCTTGCTTATGAATTGTATTTATTTTTTCAATTAGAGCAGTGATTTTTTGTTGTATTTGGCCATCAGCTAATAAATCGAGTTCTTCATCAGGAAAATCTATTGCCGCCTCAACATATGTTCTAAGCGCGATTAATTCAGATACTAATAAATTTATTTTATCTGAGAATTGACCTTGTAAGGAGCGAATAGCAGAACGAGCAGCTTGTTTTGAGTCACTATCAATTAAATCTGCTATTGCTTCTGCTTGTAATAAATCTAATTTTCCATTTAAAAATGCGCGTAATGAAAACTCACCTGGGTTTGCAATTCTTGCTCCATAAGAAATGATTGTTTCGATTAATGATTGAATAGCGATTGGACTGCCATGTCCTTGCAATTCCAAAACATCTTCACCTGTAAATGAATTAGGTTTTGAAAAAAAAATTGCAATTCCTTCATCAATGATTGATTGGTTTTGGTCTACGAATTTAGCAAATGTAGCAACGCGTGCGTTTAGTTTTTTACCAAGAATCTTTTCAGCAATAGCAGCAGCTAATTTTCCTGAAACTCGAACAACTCCAACACCTGATTTACCAGCGGCAGTTGCTCTCGCAACGATTGTATCGTCAGTAAGCATTTAATTTCTTTTTAGGTGAAACGCTTGCTTGTTCTATTTTGGATGTAATGTACCACTGTTGAATGATAGATAAGACGTTATTCACAACCCAATAAAGAACTAAACCAGCAGGGAAGTATAAAAATAAAAATGTGAAGATAATTGGTAAAGCCATCATGACTTTAGCTTGAACTGGATCAGCAGGTTGTGGATTAAGACGTTGCTGAATAAACATAGTAATACCCATAATGATAGGTAAAATGAAATATGGATCACGAGCTGATAAATCATGAATCCAACCGATAAAAGGCGCTTGTCTTAATTGTACGCTTTCGATTAACACCCAATACAAGCCAATGAAAACAGGTATCTGAATTAATATTGGTAAGCACCCCTGCATAGGATTAACTTTTTCTTTTTTATATAAATCTAAAACTGCTTGGTTTAATTTTTGACGATTATCGCCATAACGTTCTCTTAATTGTTGTAATTTTGGTTGCAATCTACGCATATTTGCCATTGAGCTATAACTTGCTACAGACAACTTATAGAAAAGAGCTTTAATCAATACTGTAGTTAAAATAATAGCCCAACCCCAATTTTGTACTACGCTATAAATTTGTTTCATAACCCAAAATATTGCGCTTGAGATTAACCATAACCAACCATAATCAATTGTCAGATCAAGATGAGGTGCAGCAGCTTTTAAATATTCAACAATTTCAGGACCAATATATATTTTCGAATTAGTAGTTAAAGATTGGCCTGGAGCAACAGTCATTTTGTTTCCAACTAATCCTATTGTGTAAATTTCAGAATTTTTGCTTGTTCTAGAAAAATAACGATAATTATCTTTAGAAGATGGAATCCATGCTGATAGGAAATAACGTTGTTGCATAGCTAACCATCCACCATTTATTTCTCTATCAAGATCTTTTTTGCTCATATCCTTAAATGAGATTTTTTCATAATGTTTATTAGGGCTAGAAATAGCAGCTCCTTCGTAATTGCTGATATTCATAAAGCCTGTTTTATTTTCTTCTGTTTTTTTCTTTACGAGTTGAGCAAAGAATTGTCCATTCCAAGTTTGATTTGATTTATTCGTTAAAACGTAATCTACGTTTACAACATATTGACCGCGATTGAAAATAAATCTTTTGGCTACTTCTATACCATTCTTCTGCCAAGTTAACTCAACAACTAATTGTTTTTCAGTTTGACTCAAAGAGTAGTTTGATTGTTTTGAGGAATAAAAAGCTAAACGTTCTTGCTCGTCAGGCCCTAAAGAACTACTAAGACCACTTTGAGCAACATAAAAATTATCGTTATTTTCATTTAGTAAAATAAAAGGTTGTTTATCTTCTAATGATTGAGGGTAATTTAATAAAGATACTCTAATTAAATTTCCGCCTTCTTTATCAATAAGAACATCTAGAACATCTGTTCTAACTTTAATAAATCTATCCGCAATATTCTTTTGTTCTGTAGGTTGGATGTTTGTATTTACTTTATTTTTTTCTATAACATCAGTTTGAATTTGAGGTGGAGTTAATAACCGTTTTTCTTCTAGAGCTATATTTTGTTGCTGATTTAATGTTTTTTGGTGATCTTTAACCCAACTGGTCCATAACAAGAAAACGACAATACCTAAAAGGACATAAGCAAACGATTTACCAAAATCCATAAACAACCTATATCTAAAGTAAAAATTTACACTCTTTTTGTTGGCACTGGATCCAAGCCACCAGGATGGAATGGATGACAACGAATAATTCGCCTGAAGCTTAAATAGCTTCCTTTCATTACACCAAATCTACAAAAAGCCAAAAAAGCATATTTAGAACAAGAAGGGCTAAATCGACAATTAGTTCCTAAAAAAGGAGAAATAAATAGACGATAAAATTTAATCGCCATTAAACAGTATCTTTTTAATTGTCTTTTAACTTTTGCCACAAATAATCTAATTGCTCACGTTGCTTCAACTTAGTTAACTTATCAAACCCTTGTTGAACAATAACCACAACATCTAAACCTAACGAAATCTTAGATAGCCTAAAACTTTCTCGAATAATTCTTTTTATTTGGTTTCTATCAACAGCTTTAGGAATGCGGCTTTTTGCTACAGCAATTCCTAAACGAGGGTAGGTTAAATTATTAAATATAACCTGAAGTAATAGGTACTGCTGTTTAACTTTTTTAGCTTCTTGAAATACTTTTCGGTATTGTTTGCTTTCTGTTAACCGCAGATCTCGATGAAAATTAAAGTGTTTATTCGATTGTTTCAATGTCTGAATTTACACAGTTGTACGTTTACGTCCTTTATCCCGTCTACGTTTTAAAACCAAACGTCCATTTTTGGTAGCCATTCTTTTACGAAAGCCGTGAGTACGTTTACGTCTAACATTGCTTGGTTGGTATGTTCGTTTCATAGTTTATATAACCCAAGTAAAACTGATACTAAAAGAGCCGGCGATCTTATGAATCTTCTTCTTTGTTTGTCAATGAGCTTTTGTATAAAGAAAATAATATATATATTTAAAAAGATGATTATAGTAATTATTGGGGATAAATCTTGTTCATAAGTGGACTTT
Source organism: uncultured Gammaproteobacteria bacterium (assembly GCA_964645885.1). GTDB lineage: Bacteria > Pseudomonadota > Gammaproteobacteria > CAZYCO01 > CAZYCO01 > CAZYCO01. The sequence goes on along the minus strand of CAZYCO010000003.1, from coordinate 45,961 downwards.
TCCTAGTTTCTATCGAGGTTATCTTTAAAGCAATTGCTGTTGATAACTTGTTATTTTCTGGGGAACTATAAGGTATAGATTTGTCGTTAAAATTAAATATCAAAGATAGAAACAAGAGATTCGCAGGATATTCATTTACTTATCCACAGTTTTTTAACTAGTCGCTTGTAGTTTTGTTTTTAAGGGTATATATACTGGTATCTAAAATTTAGGGATGAATATCATGCAATAGGATATTGCGATGATTCATATTGTAATTTATTCAAATATTTTCCTGCATTAAGCAGCGAGGAATTCCGTGTTTTCTTCTCTTTGGCAAAAATGTTTGGCTCAATTAGAGTCAGAGTTTCCTGATGATTTTAATACTTGGATTCGGCCTCTTTATCCTTCGGCTGACGAAAGTAGTATGTTGCTTTTATTGGCACCAAATCAGTATGTTATCGAATGGGTTAAAGAGCGTTTTTTAAAACGAATTTCCGAATTAGTAACTGATTTATCAGATGGGGAACCGCCACTAATCAAGTTAGGAATAGGTGGGGCAAAGCCGGTAGCTATTAGTAATCCTAAAAAAGAAGACATACCTCAGGTACAGAACTTAGGCCTAAGTAAAGCGGCAACAAATCCCAATCATAGGCCTAATATTATTCCCAAATTCACTTTTGGTAATTTTGTCGAAGGTAATTCCAATCAACTAGCTTTAGCTGCTGCTATGCAAGTTGCTGAAAATCCAGGTGATGCTTATAACCCTTTGTATTTATATGGTGGAGTAGGTTTAGGGAAAACCCATTTAATGCATGCTATTGGTAATTATATTTGCGAAAAAAGATCTTATTCTAAAGTGCTTTATTTACACTCAGAGCAATTTGTTGCTGATATGGTAAGGGCTTTACAAAAAAACACTATAGATGAATTCAAACTATTTTATCGTTCAGTTGAAGTTTTAATGATTGACGATATTCAATTTTTTGCGGGTAAAGAACGTACTCAAGAAGAGTTTTTTCATACCTTTAATTTTTTACTCGAAGGTCAAAAGCAGGTTATTTTGACTTGTGATCGCTACCCAAAAGAAATAAATGATTTAGATGAGCGATTGAAGTCCCGTTTTGGCTGGGGGCTAACCGTTGCTATTGAGCCTCCAGAACTTGAAACAAGAGTAGCTATTTTGATTAGTAAAGCTGCTGAGTATAGAAATATCTCTTTACCTCATGAAGTTGCTTTTTTTATCGCTAAAAGAATTCGTTCAAATGTAAGAGAACTTGAAGGTGCTTTAAGGCGCGTTATTGCTAATGCTCAGTTTACAGGTAAATCAATTACATTAGATTTTGTTCGAGAATCACTTAAAGATTTAATCGCATTACAAGATAAATTAGTTACTATAGAAAATATTCAAAAAACAGTGGCTGAATATTTTAAGATAAAAGTAGCTGATATTTTATCTGGTAGACGAAATCGCTCTGTTGCTTTACCAAGGCAAGTTGCTATGGCTTTAGCAAAAGAATTAACGAATCATAGTTTACCTGAAATAGGGGACGCTTTTGGCGGGAGAGATCATACGACGGTTATTCATGCTTGTCGCAAAATAAAAGAGTTGCTTCGCGCGAATAATACGACGGCTGATGATTATAAAAATCTATTACGAATACTTTCTACATGAAAAATAATATGGAATTTCAAATAAATAGAGAAAGCTTATTAGAGGCATTAACTACAGCTGTTGGAGCTGTGGAAAAAAGATTAACAGTACCTATTCTGTCGCATTTTTATTTCAATCTCGATGAAAATAAACTCGAAGTTATTGCTACAGATCTAGAAATAGAAATTCGAAGTGTTGCTAAGCCTGAAAAAATTGTTCAAACGGGAACAGCAACAATACCTGCTAAAAAAATAATGGATATTTGTCGAGTTTTACCTGAAAAAACCATGATTCAGATTTCAATTTCAGATGACAAAGCATTAATTTTAGCCAACAAAAGTAGATATTCTTTAGCTACATTAGCATCACAAGAATATCCTCATTTTGATCAATCCCCATCTGACAAATCGTTTTCAATCAATAGTAAAAATTTTGTAGAGTTACTTGAGAAAACTCATTTTGCAATGGCGAATCAAGATGTACGTCATTACTTAAATGGCGTGATGTTGCAATTTACTGAGCAAAAACTTTTTTCCGTTGCAACTAATGGTCATCGTTTAGCAATGAGTCAGATGGAGTTAAATAATCAATCTGGTTTTTTAGGGAAACTCATTATTCCGCGAAAAGGAGTAATAGAATTATTACACTTGCTAAATACTGACGAAAATGAGGTCTTAATTGAATCTTGTCCTCAAACAATAAGAATAAAAACATCAAAGTTTTCATTTGCTGCAAAATTAATTGATGGAAAATTTCCTGAATTAAACAAAATTATTCCTGAACGAGGAAATATTGAATTCATTCAAGATAGAGATGTTTTGAAAGATACATTTTCTCGAATAGCTGTTTTGTCTAGCGATAAATATAACGCTATTGTTTTAGAGTTTTTACCGAATGTTTTAAAAGTTAAAACAAATAATCCAGAGCAAGAGGCTGCTGAAGAAGATTTAGCAAATGATTACGTAGGTGAAGGATTTGAAATCGCTTTTAATGTTAGATACTTATTAGAAGTCTTAGCTGTAATGCCTTCTGGTAGTGTGAAGTGGAATATTGGAAGTCAAAGTGGTAGTGCCATTATTGAATCAAGTTCAGATTCACAAAGTATTTATGTCGTGATGCCTATGAGACTATAAAAGTGTGACGTTAACAAAATTAGAAATCACTTTTTTTCGAAATATAAAACAAGCTGCTTTAGAGCCAATACCAACGTTTAATTTCTTATATGGATTAAATGGAGCAGGGAAAACAAGTTTATTAGAAGCTATATACTTGTTAGGTCATGGCCGTTCATTTAGAACATCTTTTAATAATCAACTTGTTCAACATAATCAATCTAAGTTAAATGTTTTTGGTGAACTTGCTAATGGAATTCCTATAGGGATCGAAAAACACCAACACAATAAAACAATCATTAGAGTCAACTCTGAAAATCAAACATCGGCTGCTGCTTTAGCTGAGTTATTACCTATTCAATTAATAAATCCAGATGGTTATAAGGTACTAGAAGATGGACCAAAGTATCGCCGACAGTTTTTGGATTGGGGTGTGTTCCACGTGGAACAGAATTTTTATTCTGCTTGGGCTAGATTGCAGCGTGCCTTGAAACAGCGAAATAGTGCATTAAAAAGCTATTCACAACACGAACAAATAAAAATTTGGGATGAAGAAATAATACAAACCAGTGAAACTATTCATTACATGAGGTTGAATTACTGGAAAAAAATATTAACTATCTTTACCGAATATTTGAGTGTTTTGTTACCTGAGTTTAGCAATATTTCTTTCCATTATTATTCTGGTTGGAATGATAATATTTCATTAAAACAAGCTTTTGAGTCAGCATTTAAAAAAGAGTTAATGTATAGGTATACATTATACGGCGCACACCGAGCTGATATAAAAATTCAAATTGAGGGTAGAGATGCGGTTGATGTTCTATCTCGTGGGCAACAAAAATTACTAGTCGTAGCTATGCGTTTATCTCAAGGAATTTTTCTTTTTCGAGAGAAGCAAAAAAGATGCGTTTATTTGCTCGACGATTTAGCGGCAGAATTGGATATCAATAAAAGAAATTTTGTTTTTAATACTTTAAAAACATTAAGCTCCCAGGTTTTTGTTTCGATGGTGGATAGCTTAGAAAGTTTAAAAATCCAACAAGTAGATGATGGACGGTTGTTTCACGTGGAACAGGGGATGATTTTGGTTAGGGAATAACGTTAAAAATAATTTATAAACTGATATACTATGACCCTTGTTGTTTTGGCTTGATAGATGGAGATTTTATGGCTGTGGATACTACCACTTATGATGCGTCTAATATTCAGGTTTTCAAAGGATTAGATGCTGTTCGCAAACGACCTGGTATGTATATCGGTGATACGAGTAGCCCTGTCGGATTACATCACATGGTATTCGAGGTTGTAGATAATTCCATCGACGAAGCTCTAGCTGGCTTTTGTAACGAAATTTCAGTCATTATTCATTTAGATAATTCCGTTACTGTCAGAGATAACGGTCGCGGTATTCCAACTGATTTCCACCCTGAAGAAAAACGCTCAGCAGCAGAAGTTATTATGACTGTATTACACGCTGGCGGAAAATTTGATAACAACTCATATAAAGTTTCAGGCGGTCTTCATGGTGTGGGGGTATCAGTTGTTAATGCGCTTTCTGACGAACTTCATTTAAAAATCCATCGCAGCGGAAAAATCCATGTACAAAGCTATCATTTAGGAGTTCCAAAAGCACCATTAGAGATTATTGGTGATACAGATGTAACAGGTACAGAAGTACGCTTTAAACCAAGCCCTGAAATTTTTGCTCATACTGAATTCCACTACGAAATTTTAGCAAAACGATTACGTGAATTGTCTTTCTTAAATCCTGGTGTCTTATTACGTTTACATGATGAACGAAGTGGAAAATCTGATGAATTTATTTATGAAGGCGGAATAAGAGCTTTCGTAGAAGATTTAAATGCAAATAAAACGCCCGTCCATCCAGAAGTTTTTTATGTCAAAGGCGAGAAGGATGACATTATTGTCGAGCTAGCTATGCAGTGGAACGATTCTTATCAGGAAAACGTTTTCTGCTTTACTAACAATATTCCTCAAAGAGATGGAGGTTCCCACTTAGCAGGGTTTAGAGCGGCGATTACTAGAACATTGAATCAGTATATTGAAAGTGAAAGCCAAGGCAAAAAAGCAAAAGTTGCTACAACAGGTGATGATGCCCGAGAAGGTCTAACGGCGGTTCTTTCTGTTAAAGTTCCTGATCCAAAATTTTCATCACAAACAAAAGACAAACTCATTTCTTCAGAAGTAAAACCAATTGTAGAAACAATTATTAGCGATAAATTAAATGAATATCTTTTAGAAAATCCAAATCAAGCAAAAGCAATTATTACAAAGATGATAGATGCTGCTCGCGCTAGAGAAGCGGCAAGAAAAGCTCGTGATATGGTTCGTAAGAAAGATGGCTTAGATTTTGGTTCCGGTCTTCCAGGTAAACTTGCTGATTGTCAAAGTAAAGATGATTCTGAAATATTTATTGTCGAGGGAGATTCTGCAGGCGGTTCAGCCAAACAAGGTCGCGATCGTCGCTATCAAGCTATTTTGCCATTACGCGGAAAAATTCTGAATGTAGAAAAAGCCCGTTTCGACACAATGTTAAGTTCAGAAGCAGTAACATCTTTAATTACCGCTTTAGGTTGCGGTATTGGAAAAGAAGAGTTTTCTCTAGAAAAATTACGCTATAAACGCATCATTATCATGACTGACGCGGATGTTGATGGCTCTCACATTCGAACTTTATTACTTACATTCTTTTACAGACAAATGCCTGAATTAATTGAGAAAGGCCATGTTTATATCGCGCAACCACCGCTTTACAAAGTGAAAAAAGGTAAACAAGAAGAATACGTTAAAGATGATGATGCGCTTTATGATTATTTAAGTCAGATTGCTATTGAAGATGCGAGTTTAGTTGCTTCAACACAAATGCCTCCAATTAAAGGAGTTGGATTAGAACGCTTGATTAAAAATTATCGTCAAGTAGTTTCTTTGGTTAAGAGATTAATGAAACGATATCCAACAAGTATTTTAGAAGATTTGTTGTATTTGCCATTATTAGAAGAAGCACACCTTTCAAATAAAGAAAAAGTAGAGCAATGGGTTAATGCATTTAATGAGCGAATGAAACGTTTCGTCAGATTAGGTACGAGCTATCGTGCCGAAGTTCAATATGATGCTGAGCGCCAAATTTACTACCCAGCTATTTATACAATTTTGCATGGAGTAGAACATTTTATTTCTTTAAGCACAGATTTTTATCGCAGTAACGATTATCAACATTTCTTAAAATATGCGCATGAATTAGTAGGATTGTTAACACCAGAGTCATATATCACGCGCGGTGAAAAGCAAATCGCAATCGATAATTTTGGTGTGATGCTAACTTGGTTAATGGAAGAAGCGAAAAAAGGCCAACATATTCAGCGATATAAAGGTTTAGGAGAAATGAATCCAGAACAGTTGTGGGAAACAACGATGGATCCTGAAACTAGACGCTTATTACAAGTTACTATTGAAGATGCTGTTGGTGCTGACCTGATGTTTACTACTCTAATGGGTGATCAAGTTGATCCTCGTCGTGCATTTATTGAAGCAAATGCATTAGATGCTGAAATTGATGTTTAGTGCTTGGTGTAAATATGTCGAACTCTTCTTTATATGAACCATTTGACGTCATTATTGTTGGTGGAGGTCATGCAGGAACTGAAGCTGCATTAGCATCATCAAGATTAGGCGCTAAAACATTATTGTTAACTCATAATATCGAAACGCTAGGACAAATGTCATGTAATCCTGCTTTTGGTGGAATTGGTAAAGGGCATTTAGTTAAAGAAGTAGATGCTATGGGTGGAATTCCCGCGCTAGGTGTTGATCATGCTGGGATTCAATTTCGCATTTTAAATGCAAGTAAAGGCCCTGCTGTCAGAGCAACTAGAGCGCAAACAGATCGGGTGCTCTATAAACAATTCATACGTCAAATTTTAGAAAATCAACCAAACCTTACAATTTTTCAGCAAGCCGTCGATGATCTGTTAATTGAAAATCATCGAGTATGCGGTGTTGTTACTCAAATGGGATTAAAATTTTTAGCTAAAGCTGTAGTGTTAACCGCAGGAACGTTTTTAGCTGGAAAAATTCATATTGGGTCGGTTCAGCATCAAGCAGGTAGAGCTGGCGATCCGCCATCTAATTCTCTTGCTGCTCGATTAAGAGAATTGCCATTTCGGGTTGGGCGTTTAAAAACTGGAACGCCACCAAGAATAGATGGACGTACTATCGATTTTTCAAAAATGATTCCACAACATGGTGATACACCTACACCAGTTTTTTCATTTATTGGAAAAGCAGAATACCATCCAAAACAAATTCCATGTTTCATTACTCATACAAATGAAAAAACACATGAAATTATTCGTAACGCTTTTAATTTAGCTGCAATTAATACCGGCGCTATTGAAGGATTAGGTCCACGTTATTGTCCATCTATTGAAACTAAAATTGATCGTTTTTCAGAAAAATCATCACATCAAATTTTTGTGGAACCAGAAGGTTTAACAACAACAGAAATTTATCCAAATGGAATTTCCACGAGTTTACCGTTTGAAGTACAACTTGAATTTGTACGCACAATTAATGGTTTTGAACGTGCTCATATTACTCGTCCAGGTTATGCCATTGAGTATGATTTTGTGAAAAGCGGCCAGCTTCAATTTTCCTTAGA
>CAZYCO010000003.1:38202-38525 GCA_964645885.1 uncultured Gammaproteobacteria bacterium | reverse complement strand
TGATCCCCGCGACTTGAAATATTCATTAGAAACGAAAGCAATTTCTGGATTATTTTTTGCAGGACAAATTAACGGTACAACTGGTTATGAAGAAGCGTCAGCACAAGGATTAATTGCAGGTTTAAATGCTGCGCGTTTTAGTCAAGATAAAGAAGCATGGTGGCCAGAACGTTCGGAAAGCTATATTGGTGTGTTAATCGATGACTTAATTACACAAGGTACAATAGAACCTTATCGTATGTTTACTTCGCGCGCAGAATATCGTTTGTTATTAAGAGAAGATAATGCAGCTCATTTTAGGTACATCAAACCCACCAACTAGT
>CAZYCO010000003.1:305-38192 GCA_964645885.1 uncultured Gammaproteobacteria bacterium | reverse complement strand
AGCTTATAAATTAGGATTAATTGATGCAGAGCGTTGGCGCATATTCAATGAAAAACAAGAAGCAATTGCACAAGAACAACAACGCCTTAAAACAACATGGGTACATCCAAATACTTTTATTGCAGAACAATTAGCCAAAAAAATAGCAAACCCAATTGTTCGTGAGTATTCATTAATTGATTTATTGCGTCGCCCCGAACTTTCTTATCAAGATTTAATGAATATAGAAGGTGTAGGTCCTGGTGTTTTAAATGAACAGGCAGCAGAACAAGTTGAGATTCAAGCAAAATATGCCGGTTACATCGAGCGGCAAGCAGATGAAATAGCAAGACAAAAACGCAACGAAGAAACAAAATTACCAGTGCCATTTGATTATCAAACTATTCCAAGTTTATCGACAGAAGTTTGGCAAAAATTAAATGAGATACAGCCTGCAACAATTGGACAAGCAATGCGTATTTCAGGTGTAACACCAGCTGCTATTTCTATTTTATTGGTTTATTTAAAAAAACGCGGTTTTTATAGTGCAAAACAATCTTATGAACATGCGTCGTGATCCTTTATTGTTGTTGCAAAAAGAATTAACTGCAATTGGATTGCCAATAGAAAATACATTGCCGAAGTTTGAAAAATTTTTGTTTGAACTGCAAAAGTGGAATAAGATTTTTAATCTGACAGCAATAACAGCAACAGAAAATATAATCACACATCATTTTTTAGATAGTTTAAGCACCGGCCAATTTTTGCAAGGAGAGCGAATTTTGGATGTAGGAACTGGCGCAGGATTTCCTGGTATTCCTCTAGCAATTTGTTATCCAACAAAAAAATTTTTTTTGTTAGATAGTAATGGCAAAAAAATTCGATTTTTGTTGCAAATAAAAGCGTTGTTGCAATTAGATAATGTTGAAATATTAGAAACACGTATTGAAAAATTCTTTCCCACACAATTATTTGACACTGTTGTTTCAAGAGCATTTTCAAGTTTAAAAAATTTTGTACAACAAACGCATCGCCTTTGTGCACCACATGGAATAATGTTGGCGATGAAAGGTGAACTGCCAGAACAAGAACTTCAAGAAATCAAACAAGAACCATTTAAAATTATTTCACAATCGATACATATTTCTGAATTAGCAGCACAAAGACATATCATTGTGATTAAGCCTACAGGGGATGAGCTTTGACAAAAGTAATTGCAGTTACAAATCAAAAAGGTGGCGTTGGAAAAACAACAAGTTGCATCAATCTCTCTGCATCATTGGTTGCAACTAAACGACAAGTTTTAATGGTCGATCTTGATCCACAAGGTAATGCCACAATGGGAAGTGGTATTGATAAAAAGAAAGTAAAAAGCTCAATTAATGATGTATTGTTAAAACGTATTCCTATTCATCAAGTAATTCAAAAAACCGTTGGCGGTTATGATCTTATTCCTGCCAATAGTGATTTAACTGAATCTGAAATTTTACTTTTAAAACAACCTGAAAAAGAAACTCAACTTCGCCGTCTGTTATTACAATTAAGCGGTTTATACGATTTCATTTTGATTGATTGCCCACCATCATTAAATATTTTAACTCTTAATGCTTTAGTTGCTGCTGATTCAGTTTTTATTCCAATGCAATGTGAATATTTCGCATTAGAAGGATTAGCTAGTTTGATGAACACCATTCGTCAAATCAAAGAAACAGTAAATAACAAATTAGAAATAGAAGGATTACTACGAACGATGTTCGATAAACGAAATCGTTTAGCGGTAGAAGTATCAGAACAATTAATAGAGCACTTTGGAGATCGAGTTTACAGAACGGTTATTCCAAGGAATGTTCGTTTAGCCGAAGCACCAAGTCATGGCATGCCAGTATTAGTTTATGATAGCAAATCGCAAGGTGCGATGGCTTATTTAGCGTTAGCGGGGGAGTTGTTGCGGCGACATAATGAGCCGTCTTCAGCATCAAAGGAACAATTTTCAACAACCTAAGGATTTTTTTATGTCAGTTAAAAACAGGGGATTAGGACGAGGATTAAGTTCTTTATTAGGCGATATGGAAATTGGTTCAGTTGCAATAAATGAAGAAAAAAATATAACTGGCGAATTTAATCCTGCTATGTTTGACGTTCCTGCTGAGGAAAATCTAGCAAAATTACGCTATGTTTCCTTGGAAAAAATTGTTCGTAGCCCTTATCAACCGCGCCATGAATTTGAACCAAATGCACTAGAAGAATTAGCTAATTCGATTCGAATGCAAGGGGTTATACAACCAATATTGGTACGACCACTTGGTTTTGAACAATATGAATTAATCGCAGGCGAGCGTCGTTGGCGCGCAGCACAATTAGCGCAGTTAACTACTATCCCTGCAATTGTACGCGATATTAATGACTCTGAAGCCGCAGTATTGGCATTAATTGAAAATTTACAGCGCGAAAATTTAAATCCAATAGAAGAAGCGATGGCGCTTCAACGTTTAATAAATGAATTTAATATGACACATGAGCAAGTTGCTGAAACCGTAGGACGTTCTCGTTCGGCGGTTAGTAATTTACTCAGACTGTTGAATTTAAAAGAAAATGTAAAAAAAGCGCTTGAAAATCGAGAGTTAGAAATGGGTCATGCGCGAGCATTACTTTCTTTAACAGCGGAGCAGCAAGCTGTAGCACTTTCTCAAATTATAGATAAACAACTTTCAGTTCGAGAAACAGAAAAGTTAGCGCGGGAGCTAGCTCAACCTACTTTAAAACCTAAAACCATTTTTACTAAATCACTCGATCCAAATATTAAAAACGATCCAAATATTAAAAATTTACAGGAAGAGCTTTCTATCCGTTTAAAAACGAAGGTTAAAATTGAGCATAAATTGGATGGTTCAGGACAACTAATTATTTACTATCATAGTGTCGATGAATTGCAGGGAGTCCTTGATTCAGTAATGTAGAATAGTTATACTCCGCGCCAAATTTAGGCCGGTCTATTCTAGTAAAAAACCAAAATTGAAACGTTTTTTTTACACACAACTCACTATCATTTTGGTAACAGGGCTGTTGTTCGGAATACTGAATAATATCCTTGCTGGAATAAGTGCCGTAGTGGGTGGGGTGGTTTGTTTTATAGCTAATGTTGTTTTTGCTTCTATTTTTTTTCGGTATCGAGGGGCAAAAGCAGCAAAAAAAATAGCAGCTAGTTTTTTCTATGCTGAAATGGTCAAAATTTTATTGGTTGCAATGATGTTTTTCATCGTAATCAAGTTTTTTGCCTTAAATTTTTTAGCTTTAATAATAGGATTTATTGCTGCTCAGCTAGCAAGTTGGGTAGTCTTACTAACGAAACAAGAGTCAACATGAGTGCTGAAGTAAAAGTGACTGCATCAGATTACATTCAACATCATTTACATAATTTAGTTTTTAACCTTAAGACAATGCAATTTTCAGGTCATGAAGAAGCGGGATTTTGGGGGTTACATTTGGATACCCTTCTAATTTCATTTTTCTTAGGATCGTTATTTCTACTCATCTTTCGTAAAGCTGCCAAAGCAGCTACGGTTGGAGTGCCTGGCAAAATGCAAAATTTCGTTGAAACTATGGTTGAATTTGCTAATAAGCAAGTAAAAGATACGTTTCATGGTCGTAACGATTTAATTGGGCCATTAGCATTAACTATTTTTATATGGGTCTTTTTGATGAACTTCATGGACCTACTTCCTGTTGATTTATTACCTTGGATCGCAGCTAAACTCGGTATTCCTTATTTAAGGGTTGTACCAACAACAGATCCAAATCTTACTTTCGGCTTATCTTTATCAGTATTCTTCTTGATAATTTTTTACAGCATAAAAATCAAAGGATGGCGTGGTTTTGGTAAAGAACTAACTTGTCAGCCATTTGGGGCTAAATTTATGCCTGTTAATTTAGTTCTAAAATTAGTTGAAGAAATAGCAAAACCAATTTCTCTTGCACTTCGACTTTTCGGAAATTTATATGCAGGTGAACTTATCTTTATTTTGATTGCACTATTACCATGGTGGATTCAATGGCCGCTTGGTTCAGTGTGGGCAATTTTTCATATTCTTATTATTACCTTGCAAGCATTTATTTTCATGATGTTAACCATCGTGTATTTAAGCCTCGCTCATGAGGAACATTAACTTTTAACTTTCTAAGGGGAAAACAATGGAACTATCAAGTCTATTTGCACATATTCAAGGTTTTACTGCTATTGCAGTAGCTCTTTTAATTGGCCTTGGTGCATTAGGAACTGCGATTGGCTTTGGTTTATTAGGCGGTAAGTTTCTTGAAGGCGCGGCACGTCAACCAGAAATGGTTCCGATGTTACAAATTAAGATGTTTATCGTTGCTGGGTTGTTAGACGCTGTTACGATGATTGGTGTTGGTATTGCATTGTATTTCACATTTGCAAATCCATTTACACAATCATTAGTTAAATTTGCTGCTGAAAACGTAAAATAATTTACGTTTTTGATGTGAAGAGAGGATAAAGCGTGAATATCAATATCACATTGATTGGGCAAATGATTACTTTTGCCATTTTCGTTTGGTTCACAATGAAATACGTGTGGCCTCCTATTACTAATGCATTAGCTGAACGTCAAAAGAAAATTGCTGATGGTTTAGCTGCTGCTGAACGAGGTGTGCATGAGTTAAGCCTTGCTCAAGGCAAAGCTGTTGAACAGTTAAAAGACGCTAAAGCAAACGCAACAAAAATTATTGAATCTGCTCATCAACGAGCAGATCAAATTATTGCTGAAGCTCAAAATAGAGCCCGAGAAGAAAGTGAGAAAATTATTCTTTCTGCACAATCAGAAATAGAAAAACAAACTCGCCAAGCGAAAGAACAATTGCAAAAGCAGGTTGCTGCTATTGCAATTGCAGGTGCTGAAAAATTGCTCGGTCGTCACATTGATGCTGCTGCAAATAAAGATTTATTAGATAAATTAGTTGAAGAGATTTAATTCATACTATGGCTATTGCGAATACAACACTAGCGCGTCCTTATGCTAAAGCTGCATTTGAATATGCAGTTGAACATAACCAATTAGCTGATTGGGCGCGTATGCTAAACGTATTAGCGGTACTGGCATCAGATCCTAAAATGAAAGATTTGATTCATCATCCGTTAGTAACAAAAGAAGAGTTAACAACTTTATTTACCGATATTTGTTCGCAATATTTTAATGAAGCAGGAATTAATTTTTTGAAGCTGTTGATCGAACGTAAGCGTTTAGAGCTAGCTTCAGAAATTTTTGCTGTTTACACCGAGTTAGAAGAGCAATATCAAAAAACATTATCTGTAGATGTAATTTCATATCTGCCATTAGATGAGAAAGAGCAAGCAAAACTAGCAAGTAAATTAGAACAAAAATTGCAAAGAAAAGTATTGCTCGATTGCCAAACCGATAAGTCAATTTTAGGTGGCGTTATCGTGAAAGCTGGCGATATGGTATTTGATGGATCAGCTCGAAAATATTTATTAGAGCTAGAAAGAAATTTATTTGAAACAGTTTAGTTTTTGTTTGAATCAAAACGAGCGAAGGAAAAGTTATGGCTATTAATCCCGCAGAAATTAGTGAACTACTAAAAGCAAGAATTGAAAAATTTACTCCACTTACAGAAAAGCGAACCGAAGGAACCATCGTAAGTTTAAAAGATGGTATCGTTCGTATCCACGGTCTTGCTGATGTAATGCAAGGCGAAATGTTGGAGTTCGCTGGCCAAGTATATGGTTTGGCATTGAACTTAGAACGCGATTCAGTTGGTGCTGTAGTTTTAGGCCCTTATCAAAATTTAGCTGAAGGCCAAACAGTTCGTTGTACTGGCCGTATTCTAGAAGTACCAGTTGGCGAAGCTTTGTTAGGGCGCGTTGTTGATGCACTAGGAAATCCTATTGATGGTAAAAGCCCTATTCAGACAAAAGAATTCTCGCCAGTTGAAAAAGTTGCGCCAGGTGTAATTGATCGTCAATCAGTTAGCCAGCCACTACAAACAGGTATTAAAGCTATTGATACTATGACTCCTGTTGGTCGCGGTCAGCGTGAGTTGATCATCGGTGACCGACAAATTGGTAAATCAGCAATTGCTATCGATACCATCATCAATCAGAAAAATACTGGCGTTAAATGTATTTATGTTGCAATAGGACAGAAAGCATCTTCTGTTGCTGGTATTGTTCGAAAGCTTGAAGAACATGATGCTTTAAAACATACCATCGTTGTTGTTGCTGGTGCGGCTGATGCTGCTGCTCTTCAATATATTGCTCCATACGCAGGTTGCGCAATGGGCGAATATTTCCGTGATAAAGGTGAAGATGCACTTATTATTTATGATGATTTAACTAAACAAGCATGGGCTTATCGTCAAATTTCATTATTACTTCGCCGTCCACCAGGTCGTGAAGCATACCCAGGAGACATTTTCTATTTACATTCTCGTTTGCTTGAAAGAGCTGCGCGTGTAAATGCGGAATATGTAGAACGTATGACAAATGGTGCTGTTAAAGGCAAAACAGGTTCATTAACTGCATTACCAGTAATTGAAACTCAAGCAGGTGACGTATCTGCATTCGTACCTACAAACGTAATTTCGATCACTGACGGACAAATTTTCTTAGACAGCGATTTATTCAACTCTGGTATTCGTCCTGCGATTAATTCAGGTTTATCAGTTTCTCGTGTGGGTGGTGCAGCACAAACTAAAATCATCAAAAAACTAGGTGGTGGTGTTCGTCTTGCATTAGCGCAATATCGCGAATTAGCTGCGTTCTCACAATTTGCATCAGATTTAGATGAAGCAACTCGTAAACAGTTAGAACGTGGTCAACGTGTAACTGAAATTATGAAGCAAAAACAATATGAACCTTTAAGTGTTGCTGAAATGGCGGTGACCCTTTTTGCAGTAGAAAAAGGTTATTTAGATGATGTTGCTTTGAAAGATGTTGTGAAATTCGAACAAGAATTGCGTGATTATGTCAAAACAAATTATCGTTCCTTACTTGATTTAATTAATCAAAAAGGTGATTTCAACGATGATATCGAATCACAATTAAAACAAGCTCTTAACGCATTTAAACAAATACAGGTGTGATATGTCGGCTGCGAAAGAGATTCGCTCCAAAATTCATAGCATTAAAAATACGCAGAAAATTACTCGCGCGATGGAAATGATTTCCGCAAGTAAAATGCGTAAAGCGCAAGACCGTATGTTGGTTTCTAGGCCTTATGCGGAAAGAATTGATAATGTAATAAGTCATATCGCTAAAAGTCATTCTGAGTACCATCATCCATTCTTGCAAACGCGAGAAGTTAAGCGTGTTGGTTTTATCATCGTGAGCTCAGATCGCGGATTATGCGGTGGCTTTAATGCTAATTTATTCAAAGCAGCGATTAAATCAATTCAAGACTATCAAGCAAAAGGAATTGAAGTTGATTTATGTTTAATAGGTGCGAAAGCGGAGAATTTTTTCAAACGCGTAAAAGCAAATATCGTAGCTTCGGTTACCCATCTTGGTGATAAACCGAGTGCAAAAGATTTAATTGGTGTGATTAAAGTAATGCTCGATGCTTATGATGCAATGCACATCGATAGTTTGTTTGTGGTATTTAATCAGTTTATTAACACCATGAAACAACAACCTGAGATAAAACAATTATTACCATTGGTTCCTACTACAAATGAAAAAATGGAACACTATTGGGATTACATTTATGAACCTGATGCAGTCGAAATTTTAGATAAACTGCTCACTCGCTATATTGAAGCAGAAGTGTATCAGGCTGTTATCGAGAATATTGCTAGTGAACAAGCTGCTCGAATGGTTGCAATGAAAAATGCATCAGATAATGCAGGCAGCATCATCAGCGAATTGCAATTGATATATAACAAAGCAAGGCAAGCGGCGATTACTAAAGAACTTTCTGAAATCGTTGCTGGTGCTGAAGCTGTTTAACATATTAAGACTTAAGTAAAGAGGTTTTCCGCATGAATGCTGTAGGAACTGTAGTTGAAGTAATCGGCGCTGTCATTGACGTTGAATTTCCACGTAAAGCCGTACCAAAAGTATATGACGCACTTAAAATTTCTGATGGCGACTATGACATCACTTTAGAAACACAACAACAAATTGGTGATGGTATCGTTCGTACAATTGCGATGGGAACAAGTGAAGGCTTACGTCGTGGTATGAAAGTGACAAATACTGGCGAGCCAATAAAAGTTCCTGTTGGAAAAGAGACATTAGGTCGCATTATGAACGTATTAGGCGATCCAATTGATCAGAAAGGACCAATTGAAGCAGTAGTTGCAATGCCGATTCACCGTGAAGCACCAAGTTATGAAGAACAGGCAAATAGCAGTGAATTATTAGAAACAGGAATTAAAGTAATCGACTTAATTGCTCCTTTTGCTAAAGGCGGTAAGGTCGGTTTATTCGGTGGTGCCGGTGTAGGTAAAACCGTAAACATGATGGAATTAATTCGTAATATCGCGATTGAGCACAGCGGCTACTCTGTATTTGCGGGTGTGGGTGAACGTACTCGTGAAGGAAATGACTTCTATCATGAAATGAAAGAATCAAACGTATTAGACAAAGTATCTCTAGTTTATGGTCAGATGAATGAACCACCTGGTAACCGTTTACGTGTAGCTTTAACTGGTTTGACTTTGGCAGAACAATTCCGTGATGAAGGTCGCGACGTATTGTTATTTATCGATAATATTTACCGTTACACTTTGGCGGGTGTAGAAGTATCAGCGTTATTAGGTCGTATGCCATCTGCTGTGGGTTACCAACCAACCTTGGCAGAAGAAATGGGTGCTTTACAAGAACGTATTACTTCAACTAAAAAAGGTTCGATTACTTCGATCCAAGCTGTTTACGTTCCTGCCGACGACTTAACCGATCCATCTCCTGCAACAACCTTCTCGCACTTAGATGCAACAGTTGTATTGTCACGTCAAATTGCAGAGCTTGGAATTTATCCTGCGGTTGACCCTCTTGATTCAACTAGCCGTCAATTAGATCCTTTAATTATTGGACAAGAGCATTATCAAGTAGCTCGTAAAGTCCAAGGTATTTTGCAACGTTATAAAGAGTTAAAAGATATTATTGCGATTTTAGGTATGGATGAGTTATCTCCAGAAGATAAATTAACAGTGAGCCGAGCACGTAAAATCCAACGTTTCTTATCTCAACCATTCTTCGTTGCTGAAGTATTTACTGGTGCGCCAGGTAAATATGTTTCATTGAAAGAAACCATTCGTGGCTTTAAAGGTATTGTTCAAGGTGAATACGATCATCTACCAGAACAAGCTTTTTATATGATTGGTACAATCGACGAAGCAATTGAAAAAGCGAAAACATTGTAATGGAAACCAGAGTAATCACGACACATTTAGACATCGTTAGCCTGGAAAAAGAAATTTTTTCTGGGCGAATAAATTCGCTAACTGTTACTGGTAGCCAAGGTGAACTTGGTATTCAACCAGGTCATGCAGCGTTAATTACTATGCTTAAACCTGGCCCTATTCGAGTAATTAAGCAAGGTGGCGAAGAAGAAACATTTTTCATTTCAGGTGGCGTACTTGAAGTACAACCGGAAATCGTTACAGTCTTAGCTGATACTGTCGCTAGAGCTGAAGATTTAGATGAAGCTGCGGCAATTGAAGCAAAAGAACAAGCTGAAAAATTACTTTCAAGTCGTAAGGCTGATATTGATTACTCTGCGGCAGCAGCAGAATTAGCAAGAGCAGTTGCGCAATTGCGGATGATTAAACAACTTCGAGATAAAGTACGTAAATAATTTTACGTCCGGAGTACTGTATGCCACTTCATGTCGTGATTCTCGCAGCTGGACAAGGCAAGCGAATGCATTCTCAACTGCCGAAAATTTTGCATCCTTTAGCTGGTCGTCCTCTTCTGCAATTTGTTGTCGATTCAGCTAAAAAACTTCAACCAGAAAAAATTCATATCATCTATGGTTTTGGTGGCGAAACCATTCAAAACACATTTGCTAACGATCCATCGCTTCATTGGGTTTTCCAGGATCAACAACTAGGAACTGGACACGCAGTTCAATGCGCGTTGCCATTCATTCCTCAAAATAGCCAAGTATTAATTTTGTACGGCGATGTACCGCTTATTCCTGTAGCGACAATGCAAGAATTAATAGCGCAATCTAATAATGAATCGCTTGCCGTCTTAACTGCAAATTTTGCTAATCCATATGGTTATGGCCGAATCATTCGAGATAATAAAAAACAAATTACATCTATAGTCGAACATCGTGATGCAACAGAACAACAATTAGCAATTTCAGAAATTAACACTGGCATCATGGCGGCACCTTCAAATGGTTTACATCATTGGTTACCAAATTTGAAAAATAAAAATGCACAAAAAGAATTCTATTTAACTGATATTGTTGCAATGGCGTTACAAGAGAAAATTTCAGTTAAAACCGTATTAGCCAATCGTGAAGAAGATGTATCTGGTGTAAATGATCGAATTCAACTTTCGAAATTAGAACGTTTTGTACAACAACAACAAGCAGAACAATTAATGCAACAAGGCGTTAGCTTCTTAGATCCCAATCGCTTTGATTTACGCGGTACGTTAAAAGTTGGAAAAGATGTTGTTATCGATATTAATGTAATTTGTGAAGGCTATGTTGAATTAGGTGATGGCGTAAAAATTGGGGCAAATACTATTTTAAAAAATGTAAAAGTGAATGCTGGTACTGAAATTCGTTCACATTCCGTAATAGAAGATTCAATTATTGGAGAGCGTTGTATTATTGGGCCATTCGCGAGAATACGACCACAAACAGTTTTAGCAAACGAAGTTCATATTGGTAATTTCGTCGAAGTAAAAAAATCAGCTATTGCTGAACAATCAAAAGTAAATCATTTAAGTTATATCGGTGATGCAACCATTGGCAAAAATGTAAATGTGGGCGCTGGAACCATTACGTGTAACTACGATGGGGTCAATAAACATCAAACTATTATTGGCGATCGAGTTTTCATTGGTTCCGATACGCAACTAGTTGCTCCTGTTATTGTTGGAGATGATGCTACGATTGCAGCTGGTTCAACCGTTCGAAAAAATGTTGAGCCAGGATATTTAACAATTACACAACGTGTACAACAACGAACAGTTCCAGGATGGAAAAAACCTCAAAAGAAATCAGGAGACTAATTTATGTGTGGCATTGTAGCAGCTGTTTCAGGTAACGATGTAAGCCGCATTTTGCTCGATGGTTTAAAACGTTTGGAATACCGAGGTTATGATTCTGCTGGATTAGTATTAGTCAATGGAAGTTCAAAATTACAACGTAAACGAACGGTTGGAAAAGTAAATGAATTGATTAATGCATTTAACTCCGAACCTTTTGTTGGGCATCTTGGTTTAGCGCATACCCGTTGGGCTACACATGGAAAACCATCTGAAAACAATGCTCATCCACATTTTTCAGGCGCGAATAATCAAGAAGAAGTTGCTATTGTTCATAATGGAATTATTGAAAATTACCAAGTCGTACAAAAAAGATTAAAAGAAGAAGGTTATCAATTTTTAACAGAAACGGATTCAGAAGTAATTGCACATCTCATTCATTCAAATCTCAAAAAAAGTAAAAATTTTTTACAAGCAGTGCAAACATCAGTTGCTGAATTAGATGGTGCATTTGCTATTTGTGTTATCTATATCAATGAACCAAATCATTTAATTGCTGCAAGAAAAGGCGCGCCAGTCGTAATTGGTGTTGGTGATACAGCAAATTATGTTGCATCTGATCCACTTGCATTATTGCAAGTTACCCAACGTTTTATCTATTTAGAAGAAGGCGATATCGCTGATTTAAATGTTAAACAAGTTCAAATTTACGATGCAAAAGGTAAAGAAGTAAAACGAGATATTCATTTCTTAGATATTAAGAGTAGTACGGTAGATAAAGGCCCATACAGCCATTTCATGTTAAAAGAAATTTTAGAGCAACCATATGTTGTTGCTGAAACTTTAAGTGGTTGTATTGGTAAAGATAAAATTTTTGAAGAAGTATTTGGTCCGAATGCTGCTGCTATTTTTGATAAAACTGAACAAGTACAAATTATTGCTTGTGGTACCAGTTATCATGCAGGAATGGTTGCTCGTTATTGGTTTGAAGATATTGCAAAAATTCCATGTCGCGTAGAAGTTGCAAGTGAAATCCGTTATCGCAATGCAGAAAAGACAAAAAATACGTTACTCATTTTAATTTCACAATCAGGTGAAACTGCAGATACATTAGCTGCGCTACGTTTAGCTAAAAACCAAGGTTATTTAGCAAGTTTGGCAATTTGCAATGTGCCAGAAAGTTCATTGGTTCGAGAATCAGATTTAGTGTTTATGACTCGAGCGGGTGTTGAAATTGGTGTTGCATCAACGAAAGCGTTCACCACGCAACTAGCTGCATTATTATTGTTAGGTGTTGCGTTAGGTCGTCGTCATGGTCTAACCGCAAAAACAGAAAAAAATATTGTTGAAGAGTTACATGAATTACCAATTTATCTTTCAAATGCATTGCAATTAAATCAACAAATTAAAGGACTTGCGCAATCATTCGCAAATAAACAACATGCATTATTTCTAGGCCGTGGTTTGCAATATCCTGTTGCATTAGAAGGCGCATTAAAATTAAAAGAAATCTCATATATTCATGCAGAAGCTTATCCTGCAGGTGAATTAAAACATGGTCCACTTGCATTAGTTGATCAAAACATGCCCGTTATTGCTGTGGTACCAAAAGATGATTTGCTCGAAAAATTAATTTCTAATTTGCATGAAGTACGTGCGCGTGGCGGCGAATTATTTGTTTTTGCAGATAGTAGAGCTCATATTGCTACGGAACCTGGATTACATATTATTGAAATGCCAAAAGTGCCAAAAACAATTTCACCAATAGTTTATACAGTTCCACTTCAATTATTGGCTTATTATGTCGCCTTGATTAAAGGAACGGATGTTGATCAACCACGCAACTTAGCGAAATCAGTTACGGTTGAGTAGATTTGCACTCAGTTGCAATAATAATTTTTATACCAATCAACATAGGCTTTTAAACCTTGATCAATATTTGTTTTCGGAACAAAACCAAAATCTTTTGTTGTGTTTGAAATATCAGCAATTGTTTCTTTAACATCGCCAGCTTGCATTGGCTCAAGTTTTATTTTCGCTTTTTTGTCTAAATGTTTTTCTAATATTTTTATAAAATCCAGCAATGCTTCAGAGCGATCATTTCCAATGTTATAAAGTCTTGGGCTATTTTCAGTTTGAGTTGGAGGAGAAAATAAACAAGCGATAGTAGCGTTTGCAGCATCATCAATATAAGTAAAGTTTCGCTTCATATCACCAAAGTTAAAAACTGGAACGTCTTGGTTTTCTAAAATTGCTTTAGTAAAAATAAATGCAGACATATCCGGTCTACCCCATGGACCATAAACAGTAAAGTAACGAAGACCGGTAATTGGTAGTTGATAAAGATGACTATAGCAATAGCTGATTAACTCACATGAACGCTTGGTTGCAGCATAAAGAGAGACAGGATGATCTGCTCTATCCTCGATGCTGTAAGGCAATTTATTATTTGCACCATAAACAGAAGAACTGCTGGCATAAACAAAATGTTTTAAATGAGGTAGTTGTCTCGCTGCTTCAAGAAGTGTGAGATGGCCTGTGACATTTGAATCAATGTAAGCAAAAGGATTAATTAATGAATAACGCACGCCCGCTTGTGCAGCAAGATGCACAATGCCTTCTATTTCTGTGTGCTCTGCTACTAAGGCGTTTATTTTTTCCCGATTAGTAATATCAATTTGATGAAATTCAAATGAAGAAAATGGTTCTAATTGTTTTAATCGATTCTTTTTAAGCGCAACATCGTAATAGTCATTTAAGTTATCAATTCCTATCACTTGTTTTCCTTGCATTAACAGTAATTTGGCAACGTGAAAACCAATAAAGCCTGCCACACCTGTTATCAAAATTGTCATGAAATAAGGCCTTCAGATGAAGATAAAAAGGTTATTTAAACGTCATTATTTAATGAACGCAATTTCAATAATGTCATTGATATGCGAATAATTCTTGACCTTATGACTAGGCTAATTAAAGAATGTAATTTTAATTAAAAGTTAATATATGAAGTTATCTTTCACCTTAAATAAATGGCTATCAAATGCGCTGAATACGCAAGTATTTATGACTACAGTCACCTCAACAAACGATATAAAAAAATTAAAAAAGATTTCTGCAAAACAACCGGGAATGTTTTGCGTCAGTTTGGCATTAGAACAACAGCATTTATTAAATCATTTAATTCGAGAAAATTTTGAGTGGATCGATACTTACTTAGAATTTAATCAAAAAAGATTATTAAAAGATGCAGAAAAACAAACGAAAATTAATTGCCGTTTTGCAGATGGCGCTGATAAAAAATCCATTGTCGCAGTAGGAAAAAGTGCTTTTAAAACAGCACACTTTTATATTGGATTACAAAACAATGAAAAAG
The DNA here is from genome assembly GCA_964645885.1 of uncultured Gammaproteobacteria bacterium. GTDB lineage: Bacteria > Pseudomonadota > Gammaproteobacteria > CAZYCO01 > CAZYCO01 > CAZYCO01. The sequence goes on along the minus strand of CAZYCO010000003.1, from coordinate 23,637 downwards.
TAGCGCAAAAAATAAAAAAATCTTGGTTACAAAATTTTTTTCAAAGCCAGCAAGGCGATGCATTAATTGTTGCTGAAGATGAAAATAAAATTGTGGGATTTATTCAATTATCAAAAGAACAGAATCAATGGAATTTAGATATTTTGGCTGTTGCTGAGCAAGCACAAAAACAAGGTGTTGCTAAAACAATGTTATGTTTTGTAAACCATCATTTTGGCTTGGTTTCTACTAGTACTAATCTCGCGAATTTGAAAGCAATACAATTTTATGAAGATTGTTATTTTCAATTAAAGCACATACATCATTTGCTGGTTTTTTATCATTCAACTAAAACGAAATAATTAAAATTTTGATATTATCAATTTGTTACTTTTACAAGTAATTTTGTTATGTGATAATTCGCGCGCTCACGGAGTCCCGGGAGTTTCAAAAAATCTATTTATTTTCAGGGAGAATCTTTATGTCAATTACACGCAAATTGCTAGGATGCGTTTTAGTTGCTTGCTTTTCTTTCTCTGCTTTCGCAGCAGAAGACAATGCAGCTCAAGAAGCAAATAATGCTGCTCAAACACAAGTTCAAGCTAACGCTCAACAACCACAACAAGTTGCAGATGCGAGCGCTGTACAGAATGGTCAAGCACAAGCGCAAGAACAACAACCTGTTAATATCAATACAGCTACAGCTGAACAGTTAGAAACTGTTAAAGGTCTTGGCAAAAAACGCGCGCAAGAAATTATTTCTTATCGTGAAAAAAATGGTGCATTTAAAAGCGTTGATGATTTAGCGAAAGTTAAAGGCATCGGTAAACGTTTCATCGAAAAACATCGTTCTTCTTTAACCGTAGGTTAATTGGGATTGCTTTTTGTGAAGCGATTTGATTAAAAGGGCACCTCTAGGTGCCCTTTTTCTTTGTTAAGAAAAACTTATGAAAAAAATTACAGTTTATGGTGCAGGTTATGTTGGATTAGTGACGGCTGTTTGCTTGGCAGAATTAGGCCATGATGTTTTATGCATGGATATTGATGACAAAAAAATAGAGTTATTAAAACAAGGTAAGTCGCCTATTTATGAACCAGGCCTTGATCAATTATTAGTAAAAAATTTTGCTGAAAAAAAACTTTTATTTTCTACCAATGAAAAACAAGCAGTAGAACACGGTGAATTTCAATTTATTGCGGTTGCGACACCACAATCATCATCTGGTGCTGCAGATTTAAAATATGTTTTTGAAGTTGCCAAGACAATTGCTCGCCATCGAACCGAACCTTGCATCGTGATTAACAAATCAACAGTACCAGTTGGAAGCGCTGAAAAAGTAAGTGAATTTATTCGCGATGGTTTAAATGAACAAAATCATCAATTGCAGTTCAGCGTTGTTTCTAATCCTGAATTTTTACGAGAAGGTACTGCGATTAAAGATTTCTTTATGCCAGATCGAATTATTATTGGGGCGCATGATCAAAACGATGCCGAAAAAGTAAAAGCACTTTATCAACCATTAAATTTGGCTGATGAGCAAATACTATGTATGTCTACAGGTGCTGCAGAATTAACAAAATATGCTTCAAATGCTTTTCTTGCGACAAAAATTAGTTTTATTAATGAGATGAGCCGTATAGCAGAAAAAGCACATATTGATATTGAAGAAATTCGAAAAGGTATGGGAAGTGATGTACGAATTGGCCCACATTTTTTATATGCAGGTTGCGGTTATGGCGGTTCATGCTTTCCAAAAGATGTCAGCGCGTTAGATTTCCAAGCTAAACAGCTTGGTGTTGAATCTCATATCCTCGAAGCAATCACACAAGTAAATGCAACACAAAAGAAATGGATTGTTGATAAAATAAAACGTTATTTTGCAGGTGATATTGCACAAAAAATATTTGCAGTTTGGGGGTTGGCATTTAAACCTGACACGGATGATATGCGCGAAGCATCAAGCCAAGTGATTGTCCAAGAATTATTAAACGCAGGTGCATTTGTTCAAGCGTATGATCCTATTGCAATAGAAAATGCTAAAAACGTGTTGCCACAATCAGGCGCGCTTACGTTCGCAAACGATAAAATGTCTGCTCTTCATGATGCAGATGCACTTGTTATCATTACTGAATGGAATGAATTTAAACTGGCTGATTTAGAACAAGTAAAAAAACAGCTAAAAAATCCTCTTATTTTTGATGGCCGAAATATGTTCAATCCTAAAACAATTTTAAATCTAGGATTTGAATATTTTGGTATGGGAAGAGGATTGAATATTTTATGAAAACGATTCGTAAAGCAGTTTTTCCTGTTGCAGGTTTAGGTACGCGTTTTTTACCTGCAACAAAAGCAACACCAAAAGAAATGTTACCTATAGTTGATAAACCCTTGATTCAATATGCAGTGGAAGAAGCAATTCGAGCAGGTATTCGTGATTTGGTTTTTGTTACGAGTGGTAGTAAACGAACGATAGAAGATCACTTTGATAGTAACTACGAATTAGAATCTTGGCTGCAAGAGAAACAAAAAACTGATTTATTGCAATCATTGCAAAATATTTTACCTTCAGATGCGCATTGTATTTATTTACGTCAACCTAGGCCACTTGGATTAGGGCATGCAATTTTATGTGCTGAACCTGCTGTAGGCGATGAACCTTTTGCTGTTTTATTAGCTGATGATTTGATTGAAGAATCAAATCATAAATTTTGCTTGAGACAAATGGTGAAACAATATAACCAAAGCAAACAACAAGGTAGTATCATTGCTGTGCAAGGAGTACCTATGACAGAAGTACATAAATATGGTGTGGTTGATATCAAGAAGTTCGAAAAAAATTTCGCATTAATAAAAAATATAATTGAAAAACCTACGCCTGAGAAAGCGCCATCTCATTTCGCTGCGATTGGTCGCTATGTGTTAAATCCTTCTATTTTCAAATATTTAAAAAAAATGCAGCTGGGTCACAGTAATGAAATTCAATTAACTGATGCGATAGCAAAACAAGTAAAAGTAGAAGCAGTTTACGCATATGAGTTTGAAGGTAAACGTTATGATTGCGGTAACAAATTAGGTTACTTACAAGCTACGATTGAATATGGCTTAAAACACCCTGAAATTGGTACTGCTTTTAAAGATTACTTAAAGGTTTTTGCTAAGGAAATTTAAGCTGTTTTAATTGTTAAAAGTAGAATTCTGTTAGTAAAATGACGCTTTAGATCGCTCAAGCAAGCTTATTCTTAAATTAAATGAAATCCACATCAAACTTAATTATTAAACTTAAACAGCTTTGGAGACATTGGCGTAGGCCAATTAAAAGGGCTATTGATATTGTAGGTTCGATTGTGGCCTTAATTCTCCTTTCACCATTAATGTTGCTTATTGCACTGGTCATAAAAATTGAATCACCAGGTCCGGTTATTTATGGCCAAGAACGAGTAGGTAGAAAGGGGCGTATTTTTACCATTTATAAATTTCGTTCTATGGTGACTGACGCAGAAAAAGATGGCCCAAAATGGTCGCAAGGCGTAAAAGATCAACGTATTACTCGTATAGGACATTTTCTTCGAAAAACACATCTAGATGAATTACCACAATTTTGGAATGTGTTGAAAGGTGAAATGAGTATTGTTGGCCCGAGACCTGAACGTCCTTTTTTTACGGAAGAATTTCAAAAAGTTATTCCTGGATATGAAGAACGTCATAAAGTAAAACCAGGTATTACAGGATTAGCTCAAACTCGCTATCGTTATGATGCTTCCATTGCTGATGTAAAACGTAAATTACGATTTGATAAACTTTATATTCAACGTATGGGATTAAGATTAGATTTGCGTATTCTGGTTCGAACAATTCTTGTTATGTTGCGTCGCAAAGGCCAATAACTATTTTTCTTTTTTTCGAGTTGTTGAATAAAGATCTATTAATTGTTTAGTTGAGCTATCAAAGTTAAATGAATGATCTTTATTTTCTAAAAAAGAAAGAATGGTAGATGAAAGTTGCTTCCCAAGTTCTACTCCCCACTGATCATAAGCATTGATGTCCCAAATTACACTTTGCACAAAAATTTTATGCTCATAAAGTGCAAGCAGTTCACCAATAGCACGTGGTGAAATTGACGTTAGCATTAATGTGTTACTGGGTTTATTACCGTGAATAATTTTATGTTTTAATAATGTATCCGAGGTATTTTGATTATCAGATAAAATATCTTCTTTCCATTTTCCCATCATCAATGCTTGGCTTTGACTTAAACAATTCGCAATTAATAAATCACGATGGTCAGTCAAATCGTGTTGGCTTTGCTGGCTGAGAATGAAATCGATAGGGACTAACTCTGTTCCTTGATGAAATAATTGGTGAAATGAATGTTGACCATCGCAACCTAATGCTCCCCAAATAATAGGCGATGTCGAATAATTTATTATTTCCCCTTTTGAATTTACAGATTTTCCACAACTTTCCATGTGAGCTTGTTGTAAATAAGCAGGTAAGAATTGCAATAAATAATCATAAGGAATGATAGCTAAGCTTTGCGCGCCAAAAAAATTAACATACCAGACACAAAGCAAAGCCATAATAACAGGCATATTTTGAGCAAGTGGAGCTTGAAAGAAATGTTGATCCATTTCTGCGGCCCCATTTAATAACTCTTTAAACTGTTTTTCGCCTAATGCAATCGCAATTGCTAAACCAACAGAAGACCATAAAGAAAAACGACCATTCACCCAATCAGAAATATGAAAAATATTAGATGTTGGAATACCAAAATTGAGTGCTTTTTCTATATTTGCAGTTAAAGCCACAAAATGCTTTTCAATTTTTTCTTTAGAAATAGGTGCAAATAAATTTTTAATCGAATTTGCATTTAACAATGTTTCTACACTATCAAATGATTTTGATGCCACAATAAATAAACTAGTTTCCGGATTTATTTTTTTTACTAGGGCGTAAAACGCTTCATCATCAATATTAGATAAAAAATGAAAACGTATTTTTGATGTTATATAGGGCGTAAGAGCATCAATAACAAATTTTGAACCTAAATCTGAGCCGCCGATTCCAATGTTGATTACATCAGTGATTGGCTTACCAGTATATCCAAGCCAATCACCACAACGGATAATCTCTGCAAACTCAATCATACGTTTTTGATTTTGTTTAATTTCATTATGAATTTCAGGATTTAACGTGGAGCTTTCTTGTAGGCGTAAAAAAGGATGTAAAACGGGTTTTTTTTCTGTGAAATTTTCAAATAAGCCTTGTGATAGCGCTTTAATTTTTTCAGGTAAGTTACAAGCGATCGCAAGAGTTGTTAATAATGACAATGTTTCATCAGTAATCCGGTTTTTGGAAAAATCTAAAAACAGATTAGATACTTTTAGCGAAAAACGTTCGGCTCTTTGTGGGTCTTTTTGAAACCAATTGCGCATATGTTGCGTAGCAATCGTTTGTTGATGTGCTTGAAGCTGATGCCAAATGCTCTCTTTAGTAGACATGAAGATGGAATAGTAATTTTAAAAAAAACATGATTATATCGATGTGTTTTTGGAACGCTATAATAAAAATCCCAAATGACGTTTTTGACATTAAATAATTTTAAGGATTTCTTCAGTGAAGCAATTACCAGAACAAACTATTTTTCGTGCATATGATATTCGCGGCGTTGTTGGTAAAACATTAACAATCGACGGTGTATGGTGGATTGGTCGAGCGATTGCAACAATAGCTTTAGAAAAAGGCCAAAAAACGATAATTACTGCTCGAGATGGCCGATTGTCGAGTCCTACGCTACAAAAAGCTTTAAATGAAGGAATTCAAGCCGCAGGATGTAACGTTATTGATATCGGCGCAGTTCCAACACCTCTTCTATATTTTGCAACTCATACTCTATCTACTCAATCAGGCGTCATGATTACCGGTAGCCATAATCCACCTGATTACAATGGTTTAAAAATAGTCGTGGCCGGCGAAACTCTAGCTGAAGAGCGTATTCAAGAAATTTATCAACGTATTCAATCGCAACAATTAGCAACTGGAGAAGGTTCGTTAGAGCAACCCGATGTCATTTCTAATTACATTGAAATGATGTCTAAACGTATTCAACTGAAACGACCATTAAAAATAGTAGTTGATTGCGGTAACGGTATAGCAGGCAAAATTGCACCTGCATTATTTAAAGCTTTAGGTGCGAATTTGATTGAACTTTATTGTGAGGTCGATGGCACGTTTCCAAACCATCATCCAAATCCAAGCGAACCTGAAAATGTGCATGATTTAATTGAACAAGTGAAAAAACAGCACGCTGATATTGGTATTGCTTTTGATGGCGATGGCGATCGATTAGGTGTTATTAGTCCTTTAGGCGAAATTATATGGCCTGATCGATTAATGATGTTATTTGCTGAAGATGTTTTAAAACATAATCCTGATTCTGCAGTTGTGTTTGATGTTAAATGTACATCTCATCTTGCAAATACCATCGTTAAACTTGGTGGGCAGCCAATCATGTGGCGTACAGGTCACTCATTAATTAAGAAAAAAATGAAAGAAACACACGCTTTGTTAGCAGGTGAAATGAGCGGGCATCTTTATTTTAAAGACCAATGGTTTGGTTTTGATGCTGCACTTTATGCTGCGGCACGTCTCTTGCAAATGTTATCTGAACAAGCTGACAGCGTTCAGTTATTTAAGCATTTACCTAACAGTGTAAATACACCAGAAATAGTTGTTTATGTTGATGAAAGCAAAAAGTTCTCATTGGTGGAAGCGCTTCAAAAACAAGCGCAGTTTGCAGATGGCGAAATAAAAACAATTGATGGCATAAGAGTTGAATTTAACAATGGTTGGGGTTTGATGAGAGCGTCAAATACGACACCAGCTTTAATTTTTCGCTTTGAAGCAGAAGATGAAAAATCGTTACAACAAATCCAAGATCTGTTTAAGCAACAATTAAAAACAATTGATGAAAGTTTAGAGTTACCGTTTTAATCTACTTATTGCAATGCGCTACGTTATAGCAAGACTGCAATGCTTTGCATTGCTACTCTCGACCAAGCGCATTTTTAGAAACCTTCTTCACTAAACGCAGCGCATTACAATAAACATACGCTCTTATCACTTGGTTTTAACGAACTACATCTCAGAATAATTTGGGCCCTCGCCTCCTTGCGGAGTAGTCCACACAATGTTTTGTGTAGGATCTTTGATATCGCAAGTTTTACAATGCACGCAATTCTGCGCGTTGATTTGTAGGTAAGGGTCCTTATTTTCAGTATAGACAATTTCATATACTGCAGCAGGACAGTAACGACTTTCAGGTGAATCATATAATTTATAATTTATATCGATCGCTTTTACGGGATCCTTTAACTTAAGGTGGCAAGGTTGATTTTCTTCATGATAGGTATTGGATAAAAATACAGATGAAAGTCGATCAAAAGTAATTTGATTATCTGGCTTAGGATATGCAATAGGTGTGCAATCAGCTGCTTTTTTCAATGTAGTGTGATCGGCATGATATTTGAATGTCCAAGGTTCTTTGCCTTTAAGCAAATACGTTTCAATACCGGCATACATCAAACCTGGGATTAATCCATATTTGAATGCAGGCCTGATATTTCTAACTTGGTGTAATTCTTGCCACAACCAACTATGTTCTAAACGTGAACGATATTCTGATAATTCATTACCAGCAGCACGTTCATCTACCAGTGCATCAAAAACAGTGTCAGCAGCAATCATTGCCGATTTCATTGCGGTATGTGTACCTTTAATTTTGGGAACATTTAAAAAGCCAGCGCAATCACCAATTAACATTCCACCTTTGAATGTAAGTTTTGGAATAGATTGAAAACCACCTTCATTTAATGCTCGTGCGCCATAACACAAACGTTTGCCATTTTGAAATAAAGGTTTAATTGCTGTATGAGTCTTAAATCGTTGCATTTCATCGAAAGGACTTAAATATGGATTTTGATAATCCAGACCAACAACAAAACCTACCGCAACACGATTGTTATCTAAGTGATAAATGAATGAACCGCCATATGTTTTTTGATCCAATGGCCAACCGATGGAATGAGTAACTTTTCCTGGAACATATTCAGGACTATCTACTTCCCATAACTCTTTTATACCAATAGCGTAACTTTGCGGTTGTGAATTTTCTTGAAGTTTAAATTTTTCAATTAATTGTCTTGTTAATGAACCTCTGCAACCTTCAGCAAATAAAATTTGTTTAGCGTGTAATTCCATTCCAGGTTGATAATGTGATGTATGTTCACCATTTTTTGCTATACCAACATCTCCAGTTGCAATACCGTAAACTCGATCTTGATCGTCAATTAACACTTCGCTTGCAGCAAATCCGGGGTAAATTTCCACACCTAAATTTTCAGCTTGTGAGGCTAACCATTTGCAAAATTGTTCTAGACTAATGATGTAGTTGCCATGGTTCTTCATTTGAGGAGGAGTAGGTAGCCGAAAAGAGTGTTTTTCAGTTAAAAATAAAAACTGATCTTGTGTGACGCTACGTGTTACAGGTGAATCTAGTGATTGCCAATTCGGGAATAGCTCATACAAGGTTTTAGGTTCTAAAACCGCGCCCGAAAGAATGTGAGCGCCAATGCTTGCTCCTTTTTCAATGATACAAACACGAACGTCGGTATCATATTGTTGTGCTAGCTGTTTAAGACGGATAGCAGCAGTTAAACCAGCTGGTCCACCACCTACGATTACAACGTCATAAATCATTTTTTCTCGTGTCACAAACGCTTCCTTGTTGCAGCTATAAAACGAAGGTCGAAAGTATTGACCTGCTCATGAAGAGCGGTCAAGATGCCCCTCTTTTTAAAGGGGCGTTTTGTAAAAATTACACAGGAAATCCTAATGAAAATCCTTGTCGCAGTGAAACGTGTTATTGACCCTTATGTCCGTATTCGGGTGAAATCCGATCAAACTGGCGTCGAAACCAATAATGTCAAAATGTCGATGAATCCTTTTGATGAAATCGCAGTGGAAGAAGCGGTACGCCTTAAAGAAGCAAATATTGCAAAAGAAATTGTACTGGTATCGATAGGAACAACAGCTTCTCAAGAAACTATTCGTGCTGGTTTAGCTTTAGGTGCGGATCGCGGTATTTTGATTGAGAGTAATCAAACAGAATTAGAGCCTTTAAATATTGCTAAAGTGTTAAAAGCAATCGTTAAAAAAGAATCACCAGATTTAGTCATTCTTGGTAAGCAAGCCATTGATGGTGACAATAATCAAACCGGACAAATGCTTGCTGCGTTACTGAATTGGCCACAAGGTACATTCGCATCAAAATTAACAATAGAAAACAATCAAGCAACTGTAATTCGAGAAATAGATGGCGGTTTAGAGACAGTTTCTATTTCATTACCTGCAGTTGTTACTACCGATTTACGTTTAAATGATCCGCGTTATGCATCATTACCAAACATCATGAAAGCAAAACAAAAACCGATCGCAATAATTAAATTAGATGAATTAGGCGTGTCGATTAAACAGCATCTCTCAACATTAAATGTAAAAGCACCAGCAGAAAGAACCGCAGGTATTAAAGTTGAAAATGCAAAAGAGCTTATTAAAAAATTACGTGAAGAAGCAAAGGTGATCTAAATGGCTACACTTGTCATCATTGAACACGATAACCACACATTTAAAGCTTCAAATAAGCATTTGATTTCTGCTGCTGCGAAATTACAGCAACCAATTACCGCACTAGTTTTAGGTTCAAATTGTAAACAAATTGCAGAAGAAGCTTCTAAACTTGAAGGTGTTTCAAGCGTATTGTTAGTAGATGATTTATCGCTACAACATCAATTAGCAGAAATTTCTTCACTAATAATTGCAGATATTGCACAAGCTTCTGACAATATTTTAGCTGCTGCATCTTCATTTGGTAAAAATGTATTGCCACGTGTTGCAGCTTTACTTGATGTTGCTCAAATTTCAGAAGTCATATCAATTATCGATAAAGACACATTCATCAGACCTATTTATGCAGGTAATGCTTTAGCAACAGTGAAATCACTCGATGCTAAAAAAGTAATTACAATTCGTCCTACTGCTTTTGAACCAGTTGCAACAACAGAGCAACATGCACCAATTGAAAACATTCCTGTTTCTAAGTCATTCGATAAAAGTCGTTTTGTAAAACAAGAAGTAAGTAAATCGGAACGTCCTGAATTAACTGCTGCAGAAATTGTGATTTCAGGCGGACGAGGATTACAAAGTGGCGAAAACTTCAAGTTGATTGATCAACTTGCAGATAAACTAGGTGCAGCTGTAGGTGCATCTCGCGCTGCTGTCGATGCTGGATTTGTGCCAAATGATTATCAAGTGGGACAAACAGGAAAAGTCGTTGCACCAAAACTTTATATTGCGATTGGAATTTCAGGTGCCATTCAACATTTAGCTGGGATGAAAGATAGTAAAGTTATTGTTGCTATTAATAAGGATCCAGATGCGCCTATTTTTCAAATTGCAGATTATGGTCTAGTCGGTGATTTATTTCAGATTCTTCCCGAGTTGATGTCTGAAATTGAAAAATTAAACCCACCAGTTTCAAAGTAGAGTAAACGTAGCCGGGTTGAGCGTAAGCGCAGCCCAACATAAAAAATGTTAGGAGAAAAAACATGAAGATAGGTGTCCCAAAAGAAATTAAAAATCGCGAATATCGAGTTGGTATGGTGACGTCCACCGTGCGCGAATTAACACTTCAAGGACATGAAGTTTTAGTTGAAACCAAAGCTGGAGATGGCGTTGGCTTAAGCGATGCAGATTATGTTGCTGCAGGCGCGAAGATTATTAATAACGCAGCAGATATTTTTGCTACTGCTGACATGATTGTGAAAGTAAAAGAACCACAACCAAATGAATGCAAAATGTTACGTGAAGGCCAAGTTTTATTTACTTACTTACACTTAGCGCCAGATCCAGAACAAGCTGAGTTACTTATTCAATCTAAATGTATTGCTATTGCGTATGAAACAGTAACTCAACCACGTGGTGGTTTGCCATTATTAACACCTATGAGCCAAGTAGCAGGACGTATGTCTATTCAAGCTGGCGCGCATTGCTTAGAAAAAGCACAAGGTGGTAGCGGTATTTTATTAGGTGGTGTTCCTGGCGTTGCTCCTGCAAAAGTAGTTGTAATTGGCGGTGGTGTAGTCGGTACCAATGCAATTCGTATGGCGATGGGGATGGAAGCACAAGTTACCGTACTTGATACTTCTCTTAATCGTTTGCAAGAACTTGATTTTCAATTCGGCAGCAAATTACACACCATTTTTGCAACAGCAGAATCAATTGAACGTTATGTTTTAGATGCTGATTTAGTGATTGGTGCAGTATTAGTTCCTGGTGCGGCAGCTCCAAAATTAGTAAAACGTTCAATGTTGTCAAAAATGCGTCCAGGTTCAGTATTAGTAGACGTTGCGATTGATCAAGGCGGTTGCTTTGAAACCAGTCGTCCAACAACCCATGATGAACCAACTTATGTAATTGATCACATCGTTCATTACTGTGTTGCGAATATGCCAGGTGGGGTTGCAAGAACTTCTACCTTTGCATTAAACAATGCGACTTTCCCATTCATTATGGAATTAGCAAACAAAGGTTTTCGTAATGCATTGCTAGAAGATCCATATTTGCTTGAAGGTTTAAATGTCTGCAACGGACATATTACTCATAAAGCAGTAGCAGAAGCGCTAAATAAACCATTTGTTCCGCCACGCGAAATTCTGTAAGCCGCTATGATGATCGAATCACTGGAACAATTTGCTTCGTCACGACTGACGCAGTTTGTAACGCAAACAAATAAACCAGTGATTTCGATTAAATGTACTTTGGTTTCTGGATTTAAAAAGTGGTTAGCTAAACAACCTAGTTTTACTAAAACTTGGTTGCAAGCCCGAGACTTCCAACCTGAAACTCAAGATTTTTGTTTAATTCCAAAGAAAAATGGCGAATTAGATTATGTTTTGGCGTGTGTTGATTTAAACAATCAACCTATGAACCTGTTTGCGAAATTAGCAGAAAATCTTCCTGAAAGAATTTATCAAATCGAATGTGATGATGAGTTACAAACAAAAGAATTTTTAGAACAAGCATCTTTTTCGTGGGGATTGCAACGCTATAAATTTGCTAAATATAAAAAGAAAATAAAAAATCATTTAGCAAAATTATTATTACCGCATGCTATTGAGCGCAATGCTCTATTCCATAAGTTACAAGCAATATTTTTAGTTCGAGATTTAATTAATGTTCCGGCATGTGATATGCATCCTGAGCAATTATCAAAAGAAACAAAAAAACTTGCTCAAATGTTTCGCGCAAAATTTTCTGAAATTAAAGATACAGATTTATTAAAAAATAATTTGCCAGCAATTTATGCAGTAGGTCAGGCAAGTGTGCATGCGCCGCGATTATTAGAATTAAATTGGGGTAAACCATCTCATCCAAAATTATCATTAATTGGGAAAGGGGTTTGTTTTGATAGCGGCGGTTTAAATATTAAACCTGGCAATGGTATGCGTTTGATGAAAAAAGATATGGGCGGTGCTGCGCATGTTTTGGGCTTAGCTTATCTCATCATGGCATATAATTTACCTATTCAATTACAAGTACTTATTCCTGCTGTTGAAAATGTATTATCTGGTAATGCATTTAAACCTGGGGATGTTATCGCAACTCGCAAAGGACTATCGGTTGAAATTGGCAATACAGATGCAGAAGGTCGATTAATTTTAGCCGATGCCATAACCAAAGCATCAGAGCAAAAACCCGAATTAATTATTGATTTCGCAACGTTAACAGGCGCTGCACGTATTGCACTTGGTACCGATATTCCAGTGTTATTTTCTAATCGCGATGAACTTGCAAAACAAGTTGTAGAATTATCCGCGAAATTAAATGATCTAGTTTGGCAATTACCGCTTTATCGTCCTTATCGTTCACTACTCAATAGTTATATTGCTGACATGAATAATGTTGGTAATGATACTTATGGCGGTGCAATTATTGCCGCATTATTTTTACAAGAATTTTTAACAGCAGATATTCCATGGTTACATCTTGATTTAATGGCGTGGAATTTACGTTCAACACTATTACATCCTGAAGGTGGCGAAGCGATGGGGTTGCTTACTTTTTTTGAATGGATAAAAAAATTCTTCGTAAATTAAAAAGTGATCGATGATGAAAACATTATTTTATAAAACAGATAAACAGCAAGAATTTCTTCGCTTCTTATTATCTGGTGGGTTTAATTTTGTTGTTACTTATATTTTATATTTAATTCTCATTGAAATTATTCCTTACAAAATAAGCTACAGCATTTCTTTTATTGTCGGTGTTGTGCTTGCTTACTATTTGAATTGTAAATTCGTATTTCGTAGTAAGAAGCAACTATCTACATTTGCTTTGTTTCCTCTGGTTTATTTAATTCAATATGTATTAGGTTTAGTTGTTATATCGCTTTGGGTGCAATTGTTTGGTTTCAATAAAGCATTCGCGCCAATTGCTGCAATCATCATAACTATTCCAATTACATTTATATTAAGTCGAAAAGTATTGACTAAAAATCTATAGGAAATGAAATGTTAAAAGCCAAAATAAAGAAAGCACTATGGCATGAAGCAGTAATCGCTATTTTTTTAGGAATATTTTGCGTTTATTTTGCTTGGGATTTATTAGGCGGCGCACAAGTTTCATTCAATATCCCATTTATTTATGGCGGCGGTGATGGTCAGTTTTGTTTGTTATTAATCAAACGATTAATAGATGGTGTTTGGTATTTAAATAATACTGCATTGGGGTATCCATTTAGCTCAGAACTTTATGATTATGCGAATTCAGATTTTTTAAATTTAGTTGTATTAAAAATAATAGGTTTAATAACAGCGAACGCAGTAAAAACATATAATATTTATTTTCTATTAAGTTTTTTTGTAACTTCTATCGTTACTTTTTATATTTTACGTCATTTTAATATTTCAAAAATTTTTAGTGTTGTTGGCTCCATTCTTTTTACTTTTCTTCCTTTTCATTTTCTCCGTTTAGAACATCTTTTTTATACTTGGTATTTCACAGTTCCTATTTTTACTTGGTATAGCTTAAAAATTTTTTCTACACCGCCTCTTTTTTTTCAAATGTCACTACGTGCAAAAATTTTTCATGCAATAGTATTGTTGTGCTTGTCTTCGTTTGGCGTTTATTTTGCATTTTTTGGTGTTCTAATGTTTTTTACTGCAGGAGCTATTGCTTCTTTTCAACAACAAACATGGACTAATTTAGTAGCAGCAATAATAGCAATTAGTATTGTCTCTTTAGGCGTGGGATTAAATTTAATACCAAAAGCTGTTTATCAAGTTGTACATGGAAAAAATCCAGGCGCAATTGTACGACAAAAGTGTGATGCCGAATTATATGGATTGAAGATCACTCAACTACTTTTACCTCGCCCCGAACACAGACTTAAAAAATTTGAAAAAATTACACGTCGTTATATCTCATCTTTTCCATTAGTAAATGAAAATAAAACTGCGACCCTAGGTTTGTTAGGTGATGTTGGATTTTTAATAATGATGGGCGTTCTTTTGGTGCGAAAACCAAAAGAGAAAATAAACCAGCAAGTTGTTATTTTAGCTTCCATTACTTTAGTGTTAGTGCTTTGCGCAACAATTGGCGGCTTCTCATCTTTATTTTCATTTTTTATCACCTCATTAATTCGCGGTTGGAATCGTATTAGTTTATTTATTGCTTTCATGTCTATTACAACTTTAATGTTGTTAATTGATATTTATTTAAAGCAAAAATTTGATTCTAAATATGTTGGATTATTTGCGGGGGCTACATTAATTTTATTTGGGCTTTGGGATCAAACGGTTCCGCATTCTCAAACTTACTCTAATAATATTCGTGCAGAATTTGTAAGCGATCAAAATTTTATTCAGCAAGTTGAACAAACTTTGCCGTTGGGTTCAGCAATTTATCAGTTTCCATATTTATCTTTTCCAGAAGTTCCACCGCAATATGATTTGCAAACGTATGGTTTAGCAAAAGGATATATTCATTCTAGGCATTTGAAGTGGAGCTACGCTGGAATGAAAGGAAGAGACGGAGATAAATTTTTTATTGCATTGTCTAGAAAAGAATTACCGTTGCAAATAAAAATTATTAAATTACTTGGTTTTAACGCTATTTATGTTGATCGACGTGGTTATGGTGATCATGGTGTGGAAATAGAAAAAGAATTATCAAAGTTAATTGGTAAAACAAAAAAAGTCGTAAGTAATGATGGGCATTTGGTTTTATTTATATTGCCAGAAGATAAAGAAACTAAAAAATATGATTTAGAACAGATAAAAAAAATACTAAATGCGCCATCTGTTGCAACTATCCGAGATGGTATCGATTTTAGACAACCTGAAATACCTTCTTTTGTTAAGGAAATTGAAGGTTTATCTGACAATGTAGAAGTTTGGGGCCGCTGGTCAGATGCAAATAACGCACCTACATTAAAAATCATCTTAAAAAAAACATTGCCTAAAGACTTTATTTTAATGTTAAGAGCACAAGCATTTGGTCCAAATGTTGGGCAGAAAATAATAGTTAAAATTGGTGATCAAACTAACTTTTTTATACCTAAAGATCATCTTAAAAAATTTTTTCTTAGATTTAAGTTGAATAAAGAAAATGCTAAAACAATTGAAATTATTGTTCCAAGACCAACAGCGCCAAGTGAAATAGCAGCAACAACAGATAATCGAAAACTTGGAATTGGATTAGAACAATTGAAAATCCTAAATTACGATAATTAATGTCGGGTAGGTTTTTGCATAATAACCAATAAACTTTGAACATCCTGTTGTTCTTGTTTTCTGTAACTTACAGTTTCTAATAGTTTAATTTGTAAATTATTTGCTGCAGCAAGTGAGCGTATATAATTTTCACTATGTGCAAAGCGTGCAGAACCTTGTAATTTAAAATCTACATTTTGATCACTGTTTTTTTCGTCTGTTAACGCAATTATTCCATTATCTAATAAATGCGCGGTCATTTGCTGAAACACAGTTGTTAAATCGCCAAAATAACAAAATACATCCGCTGCAATGATCAAATTAAATTTATCTTGATGATGAATAAAATAGTCTTGAATGCTTGCATCAATTAATTGATCGTAAATATTTTTACGTTTTGCTTCCGTAAGCATTTTTTCTGAAATATCGACACCAATTAATTTTTGTGCGAAACGATGAAACTCAATACCAACTAACCCAGTGCCGCAACCTAAATCCAAAATAAGCCATTGTTTATCTTGAGGTGAATAAAGTGTTTGGATTTGTTTTTTCAATAATCCTGGTGCTTGATAAGACAATTGTTTTAAATGTTGTTCAAATTGAAATGCATAATGATCAAATAGATTTTTTACATAATCATCTGGCGCTTGTTTAAATTCAGTTTTTTCGGCAATTGCATCTAACATATATTGAATCATTTTATTATCAGGTTGTAATTGCTGCGCTTGCGCAAAATATTGTGCTGCAATTTCACGTTGTTCTAATTTCAAATAAACAGAACCAATATTGATTAGGGTATTTATATTATCAGGATGTTTATCTAATATTTTTTTAAAGTGTCCAATTGCTTTTTGCAAATGACCTTGTGCCATTTCTGCTACACCAATATTAAAATTTGCTTCTAAATCGTCAGGAAAGATTTTTAAATATTCTTCATAATGAGTAACAGCATTTTCAAAACGATCATACTGTAAGAACGTTGCGGCTAAATTATTTAATGCTTCATAATTTTTTGCATCATATGCATAGGCTTTAGCAAAATAATCAATTGCTAATTGACCTTGATGGCGTCGAAGTGCAATCACACCTAAATTGTTTAATCCATAAGAAAATTCAGAATCAATTTCTAATAGTTTTTTATAATGTTTTTCAGCTTCATCTAATTTGTCTTCTAATAAATATAAGTTCGCAAGTTGATAATTTGCATTAAATGCATCTGGAAATAAGGCAATTACATTTTTAAATTGAATAATCGCTTCGGGGATTTTTTGTAACTTCATCAGTAACAAACCTAAATTATAATGGGCTTCAATATATTCAGGTTTAATCTTGACTGCTTGAGCGTAGCATTTTAATGCTGGTTGTAGGTTGTTTTGTTTTACATATAAATTTGCAAGATTGTTCCAGCTTTCCGCATTTTGTTGATCAAGTGAAATAACATTTTCATAGTACTTTTTAGCTTGCTCAAATTGATTTTGTTCTAAAAAAATATTGGCTAGATTAAATTGGTATTTGGTAATTTTAGGATTAAGCGCAATTGCATGTTCTAACCATTCAATTGCAACATCAAATTGTTTTTGTTGCGCAGCGATCATGCCTATACCAAACATCGCTTCATGATTATTTGGATCATCTTTTAAAATTTGATCGTAAAAATTTTTAGCTTGGTCTAATTCGCCTTTTTGATGATGTTCAATTGCTTGTTGAATTAAAGAATTCATCGAAATAACTTTTCCTTTAAACACTGCAATGCCAAACCTCGATGACTAATTTTATTTTTTTCGGTTATAGACAATTCTGCGGCAGCACATTGATGTGTTGGTACATAAAAAATTGGATCATAACCAAATCCATGCTCGCCCTGCGGTTGAAATAATATTTTTCCATCCCATATCCCTTCACAAATAATAGGTACAGGATCTCTAGCATGAGCAACATAAACAATGGCACAGCGAAAATGTGCGCTACGGTTTTCATCTGAGGTGTCTTTTAGCGCGTCTAATAGTTTTTCTATATTTTGCCTATCGCTCGCTTTGTCACCAGCATAACGTGCGGAATAAATGCCTGGAGCGCCCAATAGCGCGTCAACAACTAAGCCAGAATCATCTGCAATAGCAGGTAGTTGCGTTTGTTGTGAAGCATTACGTGCTTTTAAAATAGCATTTTCAACGAAGCTTAATCCGGTTTCTGGAATTTCACTGACGTTTAAACTTGCTTGAGAAATAAATTGATAAGGCGAATTTTTAAAAAAGGCATTTATTTCATCGAGTTTACGAAGATTATTTGAGGCTAAAACGATTTTCATTTGGGTTCACGACGTTAGTTAATTTGAACTAAAACATCGCTTATTTTGACGAGAGATTGCAACTATTTTTTGAATGGGGCTCTTTCCTTAAAGCCCAATACATTTAGGACGCGTGAACACTAGAATCAGTTGGGTGTTCCAGTGGTTTGCGGGTAGACATTTTTTTTGCGGGAGACTTAGTAGCTGGTGTATCACATAACTCGGTACGTTTAATTGAGATTTCTCGGGGGGCATCAATACCCAGAACAATATGATTACCGCGACGATTGAGAACGGTGACAGTGATGTCATCGCCTATTTGGATTTTCTCTCCAATGGTCCTTGTCAATATAAGCATGGGTTTCTTCCTTGTAAGTTAAGCCCGTCCGAAAGGCGGCAGACGGTAAAAAGATGTGGACTGAAAAATAATCGGGGATTTCCCTAGTTTTTAAATCTTTTTCTTCATGCAATCAAAAATCTTTTTTGTTAGGCTCGCGCTTTTTTCAAATCAAGCTTCTAGGAGAGTAGCTATGTGGTTTAGAAATTTATGTATTTATCAACTTGATGAACCAATGCCTTATCAACCGGATGCTCTTATTAGTCGCTTAGAAGATCACGCTTTCCAACCTTGTGATAGTCATACATTTGTTAGCGCAGGATGGACATCGCCACAAAATCAAATTGGTGCGCCATTAGTTTATGCTGCAAATGGCATGATGATGATTTGTTTAAAGATCGAAGAAAAATTGTTACCAGCAACAGTAGTACGAGATGAAGTACAAAAACGCGTTACTCAAATTGAAATTGAACAGCAACGTAAAGTAGGAAAAAAAGAAAAAATAGCATTGAAAGAAGAAATTTATTTTTCTTTATTGCCAAGAGCATTTAGTAAAACCAGTTTAATTTATGCGTATTTCGATACCAAAACCGATAGACTGTTAATTAATGTGCCAGCAAAAACTAAAGCAGAGTTTTTTATTTCTACTTTAAGAAAAGCATTAGGTAGTTTGAAATTATCATTCCCAGAAGTCATTACTCCTTCTTTAATCATGACGCGTTGGTTAAAAAATCAAGCGCCAACAAGTGAATTGCAAATTAGTGATCAATGTTTATTGCAAAACAATCAACAACAACAAGGAAAAATTCGCTGCCAAAATCAAGATTTGTTTGCTGAAAGTGTACAAACATTTTTGAAAGAAAATTTTTCAGTGATTCAAGTTGCATTAACTTGGCAAGAACAAGTGAGTTTTGTTTTAGTCGATGATTTTTCGTTGAAAAATATTAAATATTTAGAATCAGTTAAAGAAATGGCACATGACGCTTTTAGTGAAACTGAAAACGATCGATTTGATGCTAGTTTTGTGATTATGACTGGAACGATAAACGCATTATTGGAATATTTATTTGAAATTTTCTCTGATGAAGAAACTTCACCAGAGAAAACATCATCAGCAGTTAATCATGAGGCCCCAGCATTAGCTTAGGATCCACAATTTTATCGAATTGTTCTGCTGTTAAATAATTTAATGCTAAAGCAGCTTCTTTTAGCGATGTGTTATCAATGAATGCTTTCTTCGCAATTTTAGCTGCTTTGTCATAACCAATATGTGGATTCAATGCGGTTACTAACATCAATGAATTTTTAACATAAGAATCGATACGATCACGATTTACTTGTAAACCATCAACACAATGTAATCTGAATTGACGGCAAGAATCAGATAGTAATCGTACGGAATTAATTAGATTGAAAATCATGACTGGTTTAAACACATTCAATTCAAAATTTCCTTGCGAACCTGCAACACCAATAGCAACGTCATTACCCATTACTTGAATGCAAACCATGGTCATTGCTTCGCTTTGAGTTGGATTAACTTTACCTGGCATGATGGATGAACCAGGTTCATTTTCTGGTAATTGCAATTCACCTAAACCACAACGTGGGCCTGAACCTAACCAACGAATATCGTTTGCAATTTTCATTAACGCAGTCGCTAACGTTTTTAACATCCCACTCATTGCGACTAAACCATCGTGTGCCGCAAGTGCTGCGAATTTATTTTTAGCAGGAACAAACGGTAAACCAGTTGCTTCATCAATAAACTTACAAGTGAGTTCTGCAAATTTAGGCGGTGCATTTAAACCTGTACCTACAGCCGTACCACCTATTGCGAGTTCATATAAAGCAGGAAGTGTATCGTTGATGTAAGTTAAACACGCATCAAGTTGCGCAACATAACCGGAAAATTCTTGGCCAAGCGTAAGTGGAACAGCATCTTGTAAATGCGTACGGCCAATTTTAATGATATCAGCAAATTCTTTTTGCTTTTTTTCTAAAGCGTTTCGTAATTCATTAACTTGCGGAATTAATAGCTTTTTAATTGCAATAATAGCTGCAATGTTCATCGCTGTTGGAAATGTATCGTTTGAAGATTGCGATTTATTGACATCATCGTTGGGATGAATAGGGGTTTTTGAACCTTTTTGGCCGCCAGCCATCTCGATTGCTCGATTTGAGATAACTTCATTGGTGTTCATGTTGGTTTGTGTCCCGCTACCAGTTTGCCACACACGTAGTGGAAAATGATTGTCTAATTTACCTTCAATAATTTCATCAGCAGCGCGAGAAATTAAATCGCACTTTTCTTGGGATAACAGTCCTAATTGGCTATTTGCTTTAGCGGCAGCTTTTTTAAGTAGCGCTAACGCGTGAATTACTTCCCTAGGCATGCGATCGACATGTGGATCGCCAATAGCAAAATGGTGTAACGAACGTTCGGTTTGCGCGCCCCAATAATGATCATCATGGACTTCAATTTCGCCCATGCTATCAGTTTCGATACGCGTTGTTTTTGATTGAGAAGACATGACGTTTTTCCTTAATTAATGCTTAAAAAAATGGCGCGAAGTTTAACTGAACTTTGAGTTTTTGACACGAAATGACGGCTGGTTTTGCCCACCCTACAAAACCGTATCCGAAAAATGAATTGTTAATAAATCGTTAAAATTTAAATTGTAAAATCAAATTTTATTGAAAGTTGTTTAAATTATGAAACCTATAGTTAAAAAACCAATTGGCCATTTTAAATTTGAATTTTGTGCAGACGATCAAGAATATAAAAACAAGTACAGTGATCGAGCAACGCATACAGATTTAATTGGAGACATTAAAAAACAAGTTGCAGATATTGAAGAAAAATTAGCAAATAGATTTCCTAAAAATTCAATTATCGAAAGTAACCACAAAGAACAATTATCTTTACTCAGAACTTTTCTCGAAGAAATTAAAGCATTATGTCAGTGTCACGATAACTTAGTTAATTTTAATGATATTCCTGCTATTCAAGATTCAACCTTGCTTCAAACAATTTTTGGCAAACAAGAATTAGAGCGCGCAATTGCAAACGGTTTTTTCAATTACTGGCATTACTATAAAATAGTAGAAGCGATTCAACGCAATGTTTTATGTTATGAAGTGATGGTGGCGCATCTTTGTGAGCTTGAAGACGTTGCTGAATTTAAAGGAAATAAAGAGTTTGAAAAACTATTAATTGTTTATTCAGCGCTAAAAACACCTCAAAACAATAACAACAATAATAATAATCTTGCACCAATTACTGATGCAATTTTCTTTAGTGAAATCCAAAACTTAATGCATCTACCTGAAAAACACATCAAATTATTTTTTGCTGTTTACAGCAGTGATTTTGAAACATTAAAAGATGCGTTAATTCAAGAAGAAGAATTAATGTTTAATGTATGTAATAAAGATGGTTTGTGTTTGTTTGAATGGGCGGTGCAAAACAATCCAAAAGCCGCCGATTTTATGATTGGTATGGTTGCTGAATGTAAACGCGCATTACCTTGGCGTTTAGTGCATTGCTATGCCGCAAGTGGTAATGAAGCAAAATTAGTAGAATTAGAATCAGACTTAGAAGTCCGCACTATTAATAAAGATGAAACAGTTTGGGAGTTGATTGCACGTAATAATCATATTCATTTAATTGGTTTTTTATTTGAAAAAACACAAAACAATAAGCCAGAAGTAAATGCTAATATTTTCTTCAACGTATTAAAACAAGCGTATGCTGCAAACAATCATAATTTTGTTCGTGAAGTGATCAAGCGTTTACTAAATGCTGAAAACCCTCAATATGGTCAAGGTATTGTTAAATTTTTAACGCTTGTTAATCAAAGACGAGATGATCAATTATTTAGTTTTATTGCTTCACCACTGGTGACAAACCAACATCTATTAGCAAAAATTTTGATTGAAGTTTTGTTTCAGTTAAAAAATCAGCAATTTTTAACTATTCTTGATACTTTTATTACTAATATTAAGTTAGAACTTCGTTTTATTCATTTTTTAGTTGTTGTTAAAGAGTTTATTAACAAAGAATCAAGTAGTTTAGATTTTACCGTTAATAATTTTGATCTGATTAGTAAATATTTTTCTAAGAAAGACTCTGCTCGTGATTATGAATGGTTTTTCGAAAATCGTCTTCAAGCCATACTCGAAATTGCAGCACGGCAAAATAATCCTGTTCTTTTTAAGTTCGTACAGCAGTGTATCGCCAAAATTTTTAATAATCCTGAATGGCATAAAGACGAAAGCATATGGTCTCAAACTAACAGTATGTTGGTGTTAGCCTTAAACCAAGCACTTCTTTTCGGCAGTAATGATTTGGCACAAGCGATGTTACAACAGTTACCACAATTGGTAGCTGTTAAAGAAAAAGAGTTTGGAAATACTTTAAGTTTAGCTTTAAAACAATTTTGTAAAAATAAAATTACATCTGAAACTTTTATGGCAGTGTTACGTGCATCGTTACAGCATCAGAAAGATTATGCCACAGCTCAAGCTGAGAAGTTGCTTTATGTTGCTATTGCATTAAGCAATCAAGCAGCAGTGCGAGTTTTAATTAATGGTTATAAAGATCTATTCAACATAGACTTAAGCATTCTTATAAACGCCAATCCAGTTACTTCTAGCAAACACAATGCAAATGATAATAATCAACAAGCGGAAGTAGTTGCGACAGTAGATAACTTTGATCGAGCGTTATCTGGAGCAAACGGTTTCGCACCTGAATCAGCATTAAAAGATAAGTTTAAATTTAATAATTTTCTTGCGCAGCAAGATGGCTTGCCGTTTTATATTGAAAAAGTAGAGACATGGTTAATCAACGTGTTAAAACTTGTTTCTGATCCTCAAACGGTGCTACCTCCTAGTTTAAT
>CAZYCO010000003.1:0-258 GCA_964645885.1 uncultured Gammaproteobacteria bacterium | reverse complement strand
TAAAAAAGTAATAGAAGTAACAACATCGGATGAAATTTATACTTTGATGCTGGAGATAAAAAAATATTGGTATCAGTTGCAAGCTATTATTGCCGAAGTTTATCCAATTCATGTTCAGCAACAGCGAACATTAATGACATTAACCTTAGCAAATAAGGTATTACCAGGAGATATCGCAGAAAAAATTATTGCTGAAGCACTAGCCGATGAAAAAAGTGAACCTGCGAATATTGTTTCTGCTTTTGGTAAAGCAAATTT
>CAZYCO010000002.1:84905-85689 GCA_964645885.1 uncultured Gammaproteobacteria bacterium | reverse complement strand
ATCTTTCAATTTTCAAATCGTTAAATTGTTAGATTTAAAATTCCAAACTTTCCAACTCTCAACTTTCAAACTTTCAAGTTTGAATTTCAAATCTTGAATCGTTAAATTAAAATTTTTAATTTTTAATTTCAATTCCAAGTTTGAATTCCAATTTCGAATTCCAATTTCGAATTTCAGCTCGGTGTCGGCCGGTTTGGAATCGGCGGCAACAATTGCAAGTCGAGAATGGCTCCCGTTCTCGATGCGGGATCGCTCGACGGCAGCGAAGGAAAAAATCAGAAAATTGTTCGGTATAATTTTGATTACGGTACTGAGAAAAATTGATGCAAAAATTTATTCTTATTTTTAAATTCCACCACCAGTCATAAAACCAAATTGTCTAAAAATATATAAAATTTTATTTAAAAACCTTTATATTCATCGCAATTATTTTTTAGGTCGGCCATTACCTCATTTCAAATTGCTCTATGCATTCGCATTTGAAAATCATTTTACTACAGAAATGACTCGAAATTTTTTATTGAGCCAAGAGGAAATGGCACAAAATGGATATCCAATAAATATTTTAGAAATGGCTTTTCTAATTGGTAATAAAACCTTAATCACTCAACATAAAAAAACAAAAATAGAGAAACGAGCAGAAACTTTATCTATATATGCTATTCATGGCGGGCATGTTGAAACAGCAAAAGAATTAAATAGTAAACACACCTCTAAAAAATTAATGCTAGAAGCAATAACAAGTGGTTCTGTTCAAATTTTTGCTGATGTAAAAAATAAATTG
>CAZYCO010000002.1:83991-84875 GCA_964645885.1 uncultured Gammaproteobacteria bacterium | reverse complement strand
AAAAATATAAGTTCGAAGTAATAACTCATGCTATTAGAAGCAATAATCCTGAGATGTTACTATTGGTGTTACATGAATTAGAAGAAACACTAGAATTTCTTGATGAAGATAATAATAATTTATTACATATCGCTGCTTTTTATCACCAACCCAATATTATTGCTTTTCTTTTAAAAAACAAACCAGCGTTTGTAAATCAATTAAATCACCGTCAAATAACCCCTTTGCTATTAGCTTTTCGTAATTGCTCATTAAATACCATCCAATTATTTTTTAATGATCATGAAAAAGAATTTTTTGATTACAGAATAGCAAATTTAAAAGATAGCGTTGGTAATACATCATTACATTATGCGCTTTATAATAACAAATTCAGAGCCGAACTATTTAATTATTTGCGAGCAACAAAGCTTTTCGATTTTCATTATCGAACAAAGTTTGCTCACAACCTTGTTCATCACGCAGTATTAAATTCATTTGAAGCATTGGTATTTTTAGAGCAATTCTCTATAGAACATCATTTATTTTTATCAAAAGATGAATCTTATGAGCGCACACCTGAAGAATTAAAAAAATTATCAACTAATAAGTTTCAAGAATTACTGAATGAAAGTATTAATTCAGAGCATATTATTCAATATTATGTGCGTACTTTAAAATATTCATTTGCTGAATTTAAAAAGACGCTTGAATATATAAGTGAAAGATGGAATGTTGATTTAACAACTATAGGCGCGCCAAATAACTTACTCATCAAATTATTTACTGAAAAGTTAGATGAAGAAGGCATCTTGTATTGCTATAAAGTTTTAAAACAACCTATAACACAAGAAATTATCGATATTTTAAACCACAAAATAGATCATATTATGTCGTTAAATAAT
>CAZYCO010000002.1:75062-83951 GCA_964645885.1 uncultured Gammaproteobacteria bacterium | reverse complement strand
CTGAGCAAAGCAAAAAAGCTGAAGCTATTAAAAACAAATTGAATAATTTGAACCAAAATCCAAAATTAACAAAAATGCTTGATGCTTTAGCAGATTATTCGCCAAGTTATCTTTCTTGGGTATTTTTTAGTGATTCCAATCAACTATCGAGCTTATACAATTCGTTAATTCAGCTTAGTGATCTCGCCAGGGTTGATGATGAAACATTAGAAAAAACGCTTTTTGCTCATCTACCGCAAAATATTGAAAACACTAAAATTAAAGCGGTTTGGAATCATTTAATAAGCATATTCAATGAAAACACGAATGAAAATAACAACAACAATAATGCTCTAAATAAGAAAACTTAATCCATGACTTAATCATTCGAGCAGGAATAACAAAAAATATATTAAACCTGCTCTTTCTTTAATTTTTTTTCATCCAATTGCAACAAAGGTTTTAAATATTGACCGGTATACGATTTTTTTTCTTTTGCTATTTGTTCTGGTGTACCAACTGCAATAATTTCGCCACCACCATCACCGCCTTCTGGGCCTAAATCTACAATCCAATCCGCTGTTTTGATCACATCTAAATTATGTTCGATCACAACAATGGTATTACCTTCATCACATAAACGTTTTAATACGCCAAGCAATTGTTCAATATCATAAAAATGTAATCCTGTTGTTGGTTCATCAAGAATATAAAGTGTTTTGCCAGTACTACGTTTAGATAATTCACGTGCTAATTTAATACGTTGCGCTTCTCCGCCTGATAATGTAGTTGCACTTTGTCCTAATTGAATATAAGCCAAGCCAACATCAATGAGGGTTTGTAATTTACGTGCAATAACAGGAACAGCATCAAAAAAGTGTCGTGCATCTTCAATTGTCATGCTCAATACTTCATCAATACTTTTACCTTTATAAAAAATTTCTAAGGTTTCGCGGTTATAACGTTTACCTTTGCAAACATCACACAATACATAAACGTCCGGTAAAAAATGCATTTCAACTTTAATTAAGCCGTCGCCTTGACAAGCTTCGCATCGACCACCTTTGACATTAAAACTAAAACGCCCTGGATTATAGCCTCGTGCACGTGCTTCAGGTGTTTGCGCAAACAATTCACGAATAGGAGTAAATAAACCTGTATAAGTTGCTGGATTTGAACGCGGTGTTCGACCTATTGGACTTTGATCAATATCAATTACTTTATCGATTAATTTTAAACCTTCAATTTTATCGTGAGGCCCTGCGTTACGTTCTGACATACCAAAAATTGAATTCGCAACTGCTGGAAATAAAGTATCGTTAATTAAACTTGATTTTCCTGATCCAGAAACACCAGTAATACAAGTAAATAATCCAAGTGGGAGTTCAAGTGTAACATTTTTTAAATTGTTACAACGCGCGCCAATTAATTTTAATGTTTGCTCTGGATTTGCTTTTCTTCGTTTCGCAGGTAATGCAATTTGTTTTTTGCCTGAAAGATATTGTCCTGTTAATGATTTGGGATTTTTCATTACTGCTTCAGGTTGACCTGCTACTACAACATGACCGCCATGTACGCCAGCGCCTGGCCCCATATCAACAATAAAGTCAGCACTACGCATAGCATCTTCATCGTGTTCGACAACAATAACCGTATTACCTAAATCTCTTAATCGAATTAGTGATTGCAATAATCGATCGTTGTCCCGTTGATGCAAACCGATTGATGGTTCATCTAAAATGTACATTACACCTACCAAACCTGCACCAATTTGACTTGCAAGACGAATACGTTGTGCTTCGCCACCAGATAATGTTTCAGCACTACGCGCTAACATTAAATAATTTAAACCAACGTTAACTAAAAAATGCATGCGTTCGTTAATTTCTTTTAAAATTTTATCTGCAATTTGTGCACGATAACCGGTTAATTTTAATTGTTTAAAAAAGTTTAAAGCATCACCAATTGGCATTTGATTGATCATTGCTAAGGTATGATTGGCAATAAAAACATTGCGTGCTGCTTCATTGAAACGTGTACCGTTACAGGTATCACATGGTTTATTGTTTAAATATTTTGCTAATTCTTCACGCATCATATCCGAATCAGTATCACGATAACGGCGTTCCATATTTGGAATCACGCCTTCAAATGGATGACGCCGTTGAATACGATCACCTCTTCCACTTTCATAACGAAATGAAATTTCAGTATCGCCACTACCATATAAAATAATATTTTGATTGGTTTTAGATAATTCTTTGAATGGTGTATCGACTGAAAATTTATAGTGTTTTGCAACTGCTTGCAGCATACCGAAATAATAAAATGAATTTTTGTCCCAACCTCGAATTGCACCATCGGCCAAACTTAAATTTTTATGCGCCACAACACGTTCACGATCAAAAAATTGTTTTACACCTAAACCATCGCATTCAGGACATGCACCTTGCGGACTATTAAATGAAAATAATCTTGGTTCTAATTCAGATAAACTGTAACCACATTGGGGACAAGCATAATCAGATGAAAATACTACATCTTCTTTTTTATCATCCATAAATGATAACAATGCTTGACCATTTGCAAGTCGCGTTGCCGTTTCAAATGATTCTGCTAAACGCGAACGCATTTCATCACGTACTTTAATTCGATCAACTACTACTTCAATGGTGTGTTTTTTTCTTAATTCTAATTTTGGCGCTTGATCTAATTCATAAATCTCACCATCAATTCGCGCACGAACAAAACCTTGTGCTCGTAATTTATCAAGAATATCAATGTGCTCACCTTTTCGTTCTTGCACAATTGGCGCCAAGATCATTACTTTGGTATCAACTGGTAGCGCTAACACGTAATCCACCATTTGAGTAATAGTTTGTGCTGCAAGCGTAATATTATGTTGCGGGCAACGTGGTTCCCCTACTCTGGCAAACAATAAACGTAAATAATCGTGAATTTCGGTAATTGTGCCAACAGTAGAACGTGGATTATGAGATGCGGTTTTTTGTTCAATCGAAATAGCTGGCGACAAACCCTCAATGTGATCGACGTCTGGTTTGTCCATCATTGATAAGAATTGACGTGCATATGCAGAGAGTGATTCAACGTAGCGACGTTGACCTTCAGCATATAAAGTATCAAATGCTAATGATGATTTTCCTGAACCCGATAACCCAGTAATGACAATCAACTGATCTCGTGGCAGGGTTAAATCAAAATTTTTTAAATTGTGCGTTCTTGCACCGCGTATTTGAATAAATTTCATTGTAAGATTGCACCTAATGAATTGACATCATGCCATTGATATAGGTTAGTCAGTATGCACCGTTATCACAATAATGAACGACAAATTACTTTAGTTTTATCCACCATCTTGTCTTTCCGACTGATGGGTTTATTCATGTTATTTCCAGTATTAAGTCCGTACGCCAAAAACCTTCCAGGCTCCACGCCGCTGCTTCTGGGTATAGCAATTGGGATTTATGGTTTAACACAAACCCTATTACAAATTCCTTTTGGGTACTGGTCAGATCATTATGGTCGTAAAAAAATTATTACCATTGGCTTAATTATCTTTGCAATTGGTAGCGCGGTTGCTGCAACCACGGATTCAATTATCGGTTTAATTATTGGGCGTGCATTACAAGGTGCTGGTGCAATTGGTAGTACTTTAATTGCTTTACTAACCGATTTAATTCGAGAACAGAATCGCACCAAAGCAATGGCTATTGCTGGCATAGTAATTGGTGCATCTTTTTCTATTTCAATGATTTTAGGGCCTTTATTAAACAGTTGGGTTCAAGTTTCAGGCATATTCGCAACTACCGTAATATTTGCATTACTTGGAATTTTTTTATTGCATTTCTTTGTACCAACACCTGCGCGTTTACGTTTGCCTATAAATGTCCCTGTCAGCAAGCAATTTCGTCAATTAATTTCCGATAGCAAATTATTTAGTTTGTATTTATCCATTTTTTTACTGCATTTTGTATTAACTTCTAATTTCGTTGTTATCCCTTTATTTCTGCAGAAAGTATTAAATATTTCTCATCATGCTGAATGGTTGTTCTATACTGTCATTTTTTCTATTGCGATTTTGTTAACCATTCCATTGTTAATAGCAGAAAGAAAAACACATTCTATTTTCATTTTTATGCTGGCTATTGCATTACTACTTTGCGCTGAAGTCAGTATCTTTCTCTTTCATCAAGATGAACGCATATTAATTTTAAGTTTAATTATCTTCTTCGCTGGATTTAATTTCCTAGAAGCGCATTTACCAAGCCTGATATCAAAATTTGCACCCGCTCATAACAAAGGTGCAGCATTAGGTATTTATTCAAGTTGTCAATTTTTAGGTATTTTTATTGGTGGAATTGGTGGCGGTTGGTTCTATGGCAAAATCGGCCCTTTCAGTATTTTCTTATTCTGTGCGATCATCACTTGCGTATGGTTATTAATCATTACCAGAATTTGGGGATTCCATGCAAAATCATTCAATAAAAAAAATTAATTACAACCATTTTTCTTATAATTTAGGAGCGTAATAAATATGGCTACCCGAGGCATTAATAAGGTCATTTTAATCGGAAATTTAGGTAATGATCCTGAAGTTCGTTATTTACCAAACGGCAATGCTGTTGCGAATATTTCAGTTGCAACCAGTGAAAGTTGGAAAGACAAACAAACTGGCGAACAACAAGATAGAACTGAATGGCACCGAATCGTACTTTATAATCGTTTAGGTGAAATTGCTGGCGAATACTTAAAAAAAGGTTCCAAAGTGTATATCGAAGGCAGTTTACGTACCCGCAAATGGCAAGATAAAAACGGCCAAGATCGTTACACTACTGAAATTATTGCAAACGAAATGCAAATGCTTGATTCACGTGGCGGTCAAGGCGGCGCACCAAGTTCGTTCAATCAAGATCATGAATCGTCAGCGCCAAATATGAAAGAAATGGCTGATTCGCAAGCGTTTGATGATGATATTCCTTTCTAAATTTTCTTTTTCGATTTGTGGTGGGCACGCGCTTTTGCGCTTTGCCCACCCTACAATACTGAATGCTTTGAACAATTCATTTGCTTCAAACCGCTTAGATAAACACATAACCACAACACCGTTATCCAAATCAAATCCGCAATTAAAGCGTTTTTCAAAAATGGTAGCGCTAAGATATAACAAGCACTAAAACCAACTAAAGTATGAGAATACATATCTGAAAAAAGCCATACACCAAAATTAGTCCAGAGCCAAAAAAATAAACATGAAATTAACGAGAAAATTTGTAATGAAAAAAATTTTGAAAAGTGTGAACGAAAAATAAGAGTTAAAAGCATAATCATTAGATATGCACTATCGTTAAAAATACTCCAATAACCAAATGAACTAAAACCATAGTATTTCGCTAATAAGAAATCTGAAATTTCAATTGCGATAATTGCAAACAAGAAAAAAAATTTGCGTCGCAACCACCACATACCAAATACACATAAACTTAATGTTGGTGTCATGTTAGGTAAATGTGGAACAAGACGGCCTAGAACTAAAATAAAAAGCCAAGAGAGACAAAAAATCCATTTGTCAGTTTTTTCTGTCGTCATCCCGCGGCTTGACCGCGGGATCCAGTTGCAATATTGAATATTTTTTATCGATTCCACGGTCGAGCCGCGGAATGACAACAAGATTTTTTTTAGCAAAAATTTAAATTTTCCAAAATTCAATTTACTCTTCATCAACCTGTGCTCTAACCACTAACACATCACATTCAGCGCTATGAAGTACTGCATTCGCAGTTGAACCTAATACACGCCAAATACCACTTCTGCCGTGACTTCCAACAACAATTAAATCAACTTTCACTTCTTCAGCAATGCGTAAAATTTCTGTTTTTGGAGGGCCAACTTCTAAATGTTGATGCGATACTGGAATCGAAAATTCTTTTGAAAATTTATTTAATTCAGTGCGTATTTCTTCAATAACTGGATTTTGAATTGGCGCGATACCTGGATAACCATAAACTGGAATTGGCTCAACAACATGGATAATGCTTAATTTTGCTTCGAATTGACTTGCTAATTCCCAAGCTTTACGAACGGTTATTCTGCTCGCATCTGTTAAATCAGTTGCAACGATAATATGACGGTACATTATTTTCTCCTTTTAAAAGTCCTTTTTAAAACATTTATTCTTTGTCTTTTTCGCCTTTTGTCCGATTCCCTGGCGCTAAAGAAGGTGTCATTGGTAATGGCGTTAAATTTGAACTTTGCTGAAGTTGTAATTTTAACTCCAATTCATCTTTCAATTGTTTTTCTAAATTTAATTCTACTGCTAATTCTCGAGCTAATTCTTCTGCTAACTTCCAGCTCTCGAGTACTTGTATATACGTTTCTTGAATTTTGACGCTAGTAAATTCGATTTCAATTAATATTTGATAAATATTTTGCAACTCAGAATTTTTTTCTAATTTCTTTTTTAACTCTTTTGTTTCATAACCTGAAATATTTAAATTTATAAATGGTTGTAGAATTGCTTGTAACTGCTTAATTTCATGTAAATCGTTGTCTTTCTGCCAATTCAGTTCATGACTGAATTTTAAAATATGATATTGCTCATCTAGTAATGGTGTTTCAATTAATAATTCAGTTCCATTTAAATCGGTATTCTGTAAGGTTTCATGCAATTGATTTATCTGTTCATTCATCGCTGTAACTAAATTATTAAAAGTAACAATACGATTTTTTAGCGTATTGCCTTGTTTATGTAAAAAAGGAATGAGTGTTTTTTTTGTTGATAGAATTTTTTTTTGAGTATACGAAACAGCTTCACGTAGTTTTGGATCTGTTAATGAAATTTCTTCAGTGGGATCAATATAATTTTGTAATGTTTGTTCTAAAGTTTTAATAATCTTCAACCATATTTCATGAATACTTTTTAATTCAAGATAATGTTCAAGCAATACGCGATAACGCTGTAATAAACCTTTTAATTGTTTACGCTCAATCATAAGTATGGCCTTTTGGTGTTACCAATTTTTTTCAGGAAGTCCAAAATAGATATCAAAAAAACGCATCGCAACTTTAGGAGGAAATCGAGTTTCAGAATTATGTAGAACAACAATTCCAATTTCATCTTCAGGAATAAAACCAATAAAATTCGTAAAACCTTTTAACCAACCACCGTGGAAAACTAATCTTTTATTTAAATAATTTAAAACACGCCAACCTAAAGCGTAATAAGCACCAAATACCCGATCACGATAACGCTGTAATCCAAATGATGATTCTGGTGTAGGTATAGTAGGTTGATGCATTTCAGCTAATTTTTGCTCATTTAAAATTGAAGGATAAGCGCCTAGTTGTAAATTCAAATAACGCGCCATATCACGAATACTAGAACTAACACCTGCTGCAGGCGTAACGTTGTAATAACTGGTTGTATATTTTGACGTCGCTCTAAAATTTCCTTTTCGATCTTTCACATGTGGATACGCACGATTTATTTCACGCATAAAATCTTGATGATTTGCAAATGTTTGATTCATTCGAAGCGGCTGAAATATGTATGTTTCTAGCCCTTGTTCAAATGAAGTACCAGTAGCACGTTCAATGACATCGCCAGTTAAACTAAAAACCACATTATGATATGCAAAACGACGTCCTGGTGGTGTTTGTACCGGCGTGCGTGCCACAACCTCTAACAGTTTGTGATACGGCGTATGACGCTCAATTAACTGATTAAAACCACCTTTAGGAATACCTGTAGAATGATTTAATAAATTTTTAACTTTAATCTCATTTTCATACTGGCGAAAATGCATTTGTGGCAGATAGTAACGAACAGGACGATTAATATTTAATTGTCCTTTCTGCTGTAAAATTGCAGCAAGTGTTGCAGTAAATGTTTTTGAAACTGATCCAAGTTGGAAAACTGTATCTGCAGTTATTCTTTCATTTGAACCTACGCGACGTACGCCAAAGGTACGCATATAAACCACACGATTATGATAAACAATTGCAATTGCACAGCCTGGTTCATGGCTTTTGTAAAAATAATCTTCAACAAAATCATCAAAACGATGAATTGCTAAAATAATTCTTGATGGTAATTGAGATTGCTCTGATGCATTACTCTGTTGATTAAGAGCGAAAGAATTTGAACTAAGAAATAACTGTAAAAATAAAACAATTAATAAAGATTTAATAAATAAACGATTAAACATAGACATTCGCTTAAGATTGTCAGAGCAGGAAATTCTACTCTGACAAATTTTTTAAACTACTAAAATATCAAGCAGCAGCATCTTTTAATTTTTTGAGTGGTCTGATTTTTACAACATTACGAGCAGGTTTTGCTTTGAACATGATTTCTTCGCCAGTGAAAGGGTTAATACCTTTTCTAGCTTTTGTAGCTGGTTTACGAACGATCATCATTTTGAAAATGCCAGGAAGTACAAATTGTCCTGAACCACCTTTTTTAATAGAAGCAAAAATAGCATCCATAAAAGTTTCTACAACTGTTGATACTTCTTTTCTTGAAAGACCAGTTGAATCAGATAAGGTGTTTAATAAAGAAGATTTGGTAAGAGGTTCTTTAATTATTGAGATTTTTTTCGGAGCCACTACTTTTGGTGAAGATGCTTTTTTTGATGTTTTTGCAGTTTTTTTAGCAGATTTTGCCATCTTGGCATTTTTCTTTGACTTAGCAACCATTTGTTTTCCCCCATAAAAATTAAACAAATAAAACAAAAAAAATCATTTGAGCGCTTAAGATAGCACATTACTATAATTGTGGAAGTGCTTTTTTTAAAGAGAGTTTCTATGCGTTATTACGAAAAACATATTTTTTTCTGCTTAAATCAAAGAGTGAATGAAAAAAAATGTTGTTTTAGCAACGATTCAGAACAT
>CAZYCO010000002.1:74205-75025 GCA_964645885.1 uncultured Gammaproteobacteria bacterium | reverse complement strand
CAATATTTAAAACAACTTGATTCAAACAAAAAATTAAAAATACGTGTAAACAAAGCAGGTTGTTTAGGTCGTTGTCAGGAAGGCCCAGTCATTGTTATTTATCCTGCTGGCATTTGGTATCGATATGAAAATGAAAACGATATAAAAGAAATTATTGAACAAACAATTCTGCATGATGTAATTGTAGAGAGATTACTTTTACCAGATAGGAATTAATTGAACTTGGAAGAGTGAAATTTCATGAGGTGTTTCGCTATGCTCACAAGCCGTGATTAACACGGCTTGTTAACCTAATCCCTGGTTGGCAAAGTAAACTTTGCGAGCGTCCCGTAAAGTAGCAAACATGAGAGTGTCGCAAAACTTTACAGAAACCATCCTAAGTATTAAGAGATCCTTAGAACACCCCTTGAATAAGACAAAAATAGGTCTTTATCTGAGAATTTTTCTCTAAAAGAGTGAAAAAACGTTTAAGAAGATTTTTTTACTGGCTCACGATTGAAATTTTAAAAAAAAACATTATAAAAATGCGAGCGAGGCGCAATTCTAAATTGGGTGATTACTATGTCAAAGAGTAAAAAAGAAAATGTAGAAGCTGAACCACAAATTGAAGTGGAAGATGAATTTGAAGTTGAAGAAACGAGCGTTGAAGAGATTCCTGTTTTAGATGAAGACACGAAATTAAAAAATTCATCTACTAAACAAGTATATGAATCAAGACGTAAGCTAGAAGACTTACTTGCTGAAAAACGCCGTAAAAAAGAACAAAATTATGATTTTGAAAATGATGTTAATGAAAACAAAAGAGATATTAAAGTTTTAG
>CAZYCO010000002.1:62108-74195 GCA_964645885.1 uncultured Gammaproteobacteria bacterium | reverse complement strand
ATTATAATCATCATCTTTTGTTACAGAGTGATTTCCACTTGTTGAGCTATTCTCCTCTTCTTCTGCTGCTGGCGGTGGTGGATTAGGCATACTGTCATCATCATCGCCCTGAATATCATTTAATGCATTCAAATTAACATTGCTGCCATCATCTTCATTTACAATTGCTGATGGCTGTGATGGTGAAGTATTTTTTTGACTTACTTCCGCAAAAACTGCTCCACTTAATGTAAGCAACACTAAAATTGAAATTATTTTTTTCATGATTTCCTCCGAATATAAGATTTGCTTAATGTAGCGAAAAATGATTTAAAAAACTATTTTCTTAAGTAATATTCCACACTTTCAAGCTTGATTATTAGGTTAAGATAATGACAGCAAAAATTATTGATGGAAAAAAAAGCGCTGCGCTTCTCAAACAACAAATTGCGGAAACAGTTGCGATAAGAAAACAACAAGGTAAAAGAGTTCCTGGGCTTGCTGTTGTTCTATTAGGTGATGATGCAGCTTCGCAAATATATGTACGTAAAAAAAATGAAGCATGCGCTGAAGTAGGTTTTCTTTCAGAAATGTTTCGCTTACCTAATCAGACAACTCAAGATGAATTACTAGCATTGATTCATAAACTAAATAATTCACCTGAAATTGATGGAATTTTAGTTCAACTGCCATTGCCCTCTCATATCGACAGTAATAGCGTTTTAGAAGCTATTCATCCTCACAAAGACGTAGATGGTTTTCATCCATTCAACCTAGGCCGATTAGCACAACGTCGCCCTCTTCTCCGTCCTTGCACACCATATGGCATTATTCAACTACTACAGATGCATCAAATTGAAATTCGTGGTTTAGATGCAACTGTTGTTGGTGTTTCTAATATTGTTGGACGTCCAATGGCACTCGAATTGTTATTAGCAGGTTGTACAGTTACTTCCTGCCATCGTTTAACAACTGATTTAGAAAAACACGTTAAAAATGCCGATTTATTAGTAGTTGCAATTGGTAATCCAAATATCCTTGCAAGTGATTGGATTAAACCAGGCGCGATTGTGATTGATGTTGGTATGAATCGTTTAAACAATGGCAAAGTTGTTGGTGATATTCCTTTTGAAAAAGCAGCAGAAAAAGCTGCATGGATTACACCTGTTCCTGGCGGCGTCGGACCAATGACGGTTGCGACATTGTTGCAAAATACTCTATTTGCTGCCGAAGAATTGAATAAATAAATATTATTGGTGGGCACGGAGCTTCGCTCCTTTGCCCACCCTAAAAAAATTAAACTTTACGCCAAATCGTTTTGCCATCTTTATCTTCAACAATAATATTTCGTTTTGTTAATTCATCACGAATTCGATCTGCTTCTTGCCATTGCTTATTTTGACGAGCAATTTGACGCTGTTCGATTAAAGCTTCTATTTCTATATTTTCTTCTTGGGATATTTCTGTATGTAAATATTTCTCTGGCGTTTGCTGCAAAACACCCAAGATTTCAGCTAATTCTTTCAACAAAGCTGCTAGTTCATTTGCTTTTGCACTGTCTTGTTCACGTACACGATTTATTTCTCGCAATAATTCAAACAAAACGGCTAATGCTTCAGGCGTATTAAAATCATCATCCATTACTTCATAAAAACGTTGTTCTAAAGGATGCGCATGTGGTTTTTGACTTGGCGTTAAATCACGCAAAGTTAAATATAAACGCGCAATTGCATTTTTTGCATTTTCTAAATTTTCAGTAGAATAATTTAATGGACTACGATAATGACTTGAAATTAAAAAATAACGAATCACTTCAGGTTGATACTCTTTTAATACATCACGAATCGTAAAAAAATTACCCAGTGATTTGGACATTTTTTCTTTATTAATTTGCAAAAATCCAACATGCATCCAAGTATTTACAAACTTTTTTCCTGTTGCTGATTCGGCGTGCGCTTGTTCATTTTCATGATGAGGAAATTGCAAATCAAAACCTCCACCATGAATATCGAAATGCTCACCTAAACAATTCACCGACATGGCCGAACATTCAATGTGCCATCCTGGTCGTCCTTTGCCCCAAGGAGAATCCCAACTTGGTTCATTTGGCTTTGCTAATTTCCACAACACAAAATCCAATGCATCTTTTTTTACATCATTTATTTCAACTCGTGCGCCGGCTTGTAAACCTTCGATATCTTTATGTGATAAACAACCATAATGTGGAAATTTTTTCACACTAAAATAAACATCACCATTGTCTGCAACATAGGCATACTCTTTAGAAATAAGCGTTTTAATCATCTCTATCATCTGCTGCATAAATTCTGTAGCACGAGGTTCGCGATTTGGCGGCAAAATACTCAACAAATTTAGATCTTCATGCATAGCATCAATAAAACGCTGCGTTAATGCAGCTGTTGATTCATTATTTTGTTCAGCACGCTGAATAATTTTGTCATCAACATCAGTAATATTACGAATATAAGTAACGTCATAACCTTTTTTACGTAAGTAGCGTGTGATGACATCAAATGCGACTAGAACACGTGCGTGGCCTAAATGACAAAAATCATAAACAGTCATACCGCAAACATAGAGTTTGATCTTTTTTTCTTGTATTGGAACAAATGTTTCTTTTTGCCTACTGAGGCTATTGAATATTTTCATGTAAATACTCTTTTCATATTTTTAAATCGTAAATATCGCGTGCTCAAAACGTGCTTTTATCCGCTCTATTCCTATTAATTGCATAACACCAGCTAATTCAGGACCATGTAATTCACCGGTTAATGCAATTCGCAAGGGTTGAAATAATGCTTTGCCCTTGACATTAAATTTTTCAGTTAATGCAGCGCATAGTTTTTTATAATCGATTCCCTCTTTCTCAATAAAAGAAATTGCAAATTGAAAAAATTCTATCCCTGCATTTTTTACAATTTGTTTTGCATCATGCGAATATTCTAAATGTGGATTGAATAACGCTTCTGCCCATAGCAATGCATCTTGTGGAAAATTAATATTTGGTCGTACTAATTCAATAAAATTTTTTTGATTTGCTTCAGGTACAATACGGTGCACGCCTTCTCCCATCCATTGCCAAAGTAACGCTTCATCACAATGCAGAACCGCTTCGTGTTGCCAAAATTGTAATTGTTGCTCATCAAATCGAGCTGGTGATTTTTGTAGTGCTTCAATTGAAAAAATTTCTGCTAATTGCTGTAAATTTAAAAGATGATTTTCAGCATAATGATGACCAAGTCTAGATAAATAATTCAATATCGCTAATGGCAAATAACCCATGTTACGTAATTCTTCTATACTTCTACTACCATTTCGCTTTGATAATGGACTGCCATCTGATCCTAAAATTAAAGCCATATGACCATACCGTGGCGCTGGCATATTTAGCGCTTTTAAAATTAGTAATTGACGTGGTGTATTTGTTAAATGATCTTCACCTCGTAATGCATGGGTCACGCCCATTAATGAATCATCAATAGCATTACAAAACATAAATGATGCAGTGCCATCTGCACGACGAATAACAAAGTCACCAATATCATCACTTTTAAAAATTTGTTTG
The DNA here is from genome assembly GCA_964645885.1 of uncultured Gammaproteobacteria bacterium. Classification (GTDB taxonomy): domain Bacteria; phylum Pseudomonadota; class Gammaproteobacteria; order CAZYCO01; family CAZYCO01; genus CAZYCO01. The sequence goes on along the minus strand of CAZYCO010000002.1, from coordinate 70,630 downwards.
CCACGCACGAAATCATCAAATGCGATGATTTGATTCTTTTCTACTTTAAAACGTAATGTTGGTTTTTCACCTTGTGCAATTTTTTCTGCAACTTGTTCTTTTGTTAATTGCCTACATGTACCTGGATAACGTGGTGGTTGATTTTGCGAACGTTGTATTTTGCGATTTAACGCAAGTTGTTCATCAGAACAAAAACATGGATAAACATCACCTAATTGTTCTAACTTTTTATAATACTGATCATAAATTTCATGACGTTGCGATTGAAAATATGGTGCATGTTTCCCCTCTTTTAAAGGACCTTCATCCCAGCTTAGATGTAACCATTCCATATCTTTAAATAAAGCAGTTACGAATAATTCTTCTGATCGAGTTTGATCACTATCTTCAATTCGCAATAAAAAATTGCCTTTTTCGTGCATTGCACAAAGTAAATTAAACAAAGCCGTACGTGCATTACCTAAATGCATTAATCCAGTTGGACTTGGACAGAAACGAGATTTCATTATTAGATTCCTAGACCATTAGAAAGCGGCTATTTTACACAGCACTTCAAAAATCACGAGCAAAAAACGAATTTCAAAACCTTGCTTTCTTCTGTTCGACAAGCATAGTAGAATTCGGCCCAATTTTAAGATTTTAATGAGGGATTGCGTCGTGGCTGAAATTATCGTTGTCACTTCAGGGAAAGGCGGCGTTGGTAAAACAACCAGCAGCGCTGCTATCGCAACCGGTCTCGCAATGCGAGGATATAAAACAATCGTTATCGACTTTGACATCGGTCTTCGAAATTTAGACCTTGTCATGGGCTGTGAACGCCGAGTAGTTTACGATTTTGTGAATGTTATTAACCAAGAAGCTAATCTTAACCAAGCTATCATCAAAGATAAACGCGTTGAAAATCTTTACATCCTGCCTGCTTCTCAAACACGCGACAAAGATGCGCTCACTCGAGAAGACGTTGGCCGCGTTTTAAACGAACTAAAACAAGAATTTGATTACATCATTTGCGATTCACCTGCAGGTATTGAACAAGGTGCATTGATGGCAATGTACTATGCCGATCAAGCAATTGTTGTTACCAATCCTGAAGTATCTTCTGTTCGTGACTCTGATCGTATTTTAGGCATTCTTGCTAGCCGATCTGAACGCGCTGAACAAAACCGTGAACCAATTAAAGAACATTTATTACTTACTCGTTATTCACCTGAGCGCGTTGCGAAAGGTGAAATGTTAAGCGTGAGTGACGTACAGGAAATTTTAGCGATTTCAGTTTTAGGAATTATTCCTGAATCTCAAGCCGTATTAAAAGCATCCAACTCAGGTATCCCAGTCATACTTGATGAAAACAGTGATGCAGGACAAGCATATGCCGATGCCGTTGGTCGTTTTCTTGGAGATGACATCCCTCTTCGTTTCGTTACATCCAAAAAACGAAATTTACTATCTCGTCTTTTTAAAGGAAAAGAAGGAGTTACGGCATGAGTATTTTGGATTACTTCCGTGCAAACAAACAGAAGCCCAATACTGCATCTATAGCAAAAGATCGCTTACAAATAATTATCGCGCATGAACATAGTCAACGTCGCACTGAACCAGCTTATTTTCGTGCTCTTCAAGAAGAATTGATCGCAGTAATTGCGAAATACGTCAAAATCGATACTCGTCAAGTTAAGGTTGGTTTTGAACGCAATGGTGAAAGCACTATCTTAGAAGTAAATATTCCATTACCTGAGTTAGAAGAATCTGTAAGTTAAAAATTGAGGAAAAAAATGATGCTTTCTCAAAGCAAGATTATAAAATTTTTATTTAGTACATTTATTTTATTTGTTTGTGTACAAGCAAATAGCGCTCAATCCTTACAAGATCTTAAAAATCAATTGCAAGAAGCTGATCAAAGCTCTTTACAATCTGCTTACACTATTGCAATTAATTTACCTAGTAATTGGGTAGCATTACCTGTTACTTCAAATTCCGAAGGATATAACAAAACTTTTGTAACAAAATCTGAAACCAATCCAAACAATAGAACACAAGCTGTTAATATTCATTTTTTTCGAAACACAAAATTAGATGCAGATACAGCAGTAACTGAATTAGTAAAACGAGATAAAGAATCAAATACTTTCAAATGCAAAATTGTCGCAGATGCTATAGATAAAGACGCTAATTCTGCAACATTTACACTTACACACACTGATTGTCAGCTAATGAATGTGGCGGATAGCATTCAAGTGCATAAAGTATTTTCTATGTCTGATGGAATGTATACCGTTTCCTATAGCGCGCAATCAGGAGTGGTTTCAAAAAAGAAAATTGAACAGTTAACTTCAATTATTAAATCAGCAGAAATTGTAAAAAATAACTAAAGCAAAACAGCAAACTTTATGAGGGAGAAATTCACAGATGAAAATCTCTAATTTTGTTTTGATGGTTTCTTTTTCATGTTTGCTAACTGCATGCGGTACGACTACGAAGATTAATCAAAATAACAATCAAACAACTACAGTAAAAAAAGTAGAATCTGCTACTCCAGCGCAAACTCAACCTAAAGTAACTGAAACTTATAAAGACTATTTAACATCAGAATACGACTTCGATGTTAATTTGCCTGATGATTGGAAAATGGCAAAAGTAAAAGTTTATCCAAATGGCTACGCAAAATTTTATAATCCAACGACAGAAACCAATAACAATCAAAGATTAGTTGTTCATTTTTTCAAAGATGAAAAAACTACTCCTCAAGCATTTTTTGAAAAAGCGAAGGCAGTAACAGCACAATTGAAATGTGAAGTTGAAAAATCCAAAGTTAAACAAATAAATGCTGACACTGTAACCTTTGGTGTAACAAGCCAGAAATGCCCTTCTACTCATGATTTAATACAAATCTACAAAGCTTTTGTAATGCCAGATGGCTTATATACTATTACTTACAGAGCCAAATTGAAAAATACAGCTAAAGAACAGATCGCTAATATGAGTAGGAATGTAGAAAACGCAGAAATCATACCTAAAAGTTAGATATCTTCATCTTAATTAAATTATTAATAATAAAAATTTATTTCATCCATAATGACATCTTTTAAATCAAAAAAAATATACTTTTTTATTGTCATTATTTTTTTTAGTTTTACGCTTAAATTATCGGCTGAAACTTTGCCTGCTGTTATTTTTAAAACGAAAGAACCTTCGTTTATTGATTATTCTATAAACAATAAACAAATTATTAATCAGCAAAAAATACAAGATTCATCTATCAATAAAACTTCTGAATTACTTGCTAATTATACAACGGCTCAAATTACTTCTTTATCAAGTGGTACAGCGATAAGTTTGCATGGGTTTGGTGATAATGCTGCAGACAATACATTAATGCTAGTTGATTCATTTCGCTTTGATAATCCAGATATTTCTGCGCCTACTTTAGAAAATATTCCGCTTTTAGGTTTGAAAAAAATAGACGTGATTCCTGGTAGTGCGGGTGTTTTATTTGGTGAACAAGCTGTAGGTGGTGTAGTAAATTTACAAACTGCACGCCCGTCCGAGCAACAAGACCATGTTTATTTTTATGCAAATTATGGCAGCTATGATACTGAAAATGTTTTCTTCAATATTGCTTCTCAAGTTTCAAAACTTTTTGCATATCAAATTAATGATGCGTTTAAACATACACATGGTTATAGAGACAACAGTGAAGCTGTCATTAATAATTTAACAGCACAAACTGATTTTATATTTGATGCAGCTAAAATTTATTTTGATAATTATTTCACTACTGAAAATATAGGTCTTCCTGGTGCACTTACTAAACAACAAGTAAAAGAAAATCCTCGGCAAGCTGCAAATGATCAAAATTTTTTAAAACAATATACATGGTTCAGCACGTTGCACTTGAATAAAACACTAACCCCAAAAAACGATAAATTAGAATCTTTTTTATCTGTTAGAAAAACAGACGGTCATGGTTTGCTCTATTCTGATTTTAATTTTAATAGACAGGTATTGTTTACTGAGCATCGACTAAGCGGAAAAATTTACTCAGCAACTAAATATTTACTAGGCGCATCAGTAGAAAGTGCTAATTATGATTTCAATGGTTATTCAGCACTTTCTTCATCTACTATTCAAAGTGAATTATTCAGCAGATTTGAAATGAACATCAGTAAGCAGTTATTATTTATTTCAGGGTTACGCGGAGCGGTACAAGGTAACCACTTCAATACCAATTATCAAAATCGTAGCCAATTAACTTATAAAGCACTGGTTTATGAATTAAGTTTGGAATGGAAAGCAATTTTTCAACGTTTTTATTTAAGACGAGATGGTAATTTTCGTTTTCCAAATGTTGATGAAAATTTATTAATACCAATTGATATTGCTCAACTCAAACCACAACGTGGTATTGCTTATGAAGCAGGTTGGGAATGGCATAAGCTGAAAAATAATATTAAAGCTAGTATTTACGATTTAATTATTCATGATGAAATTGTTTATGATGCAACTTCATCTGCTACTCAACCTATAGGTGCCAATAGAAATTTAAGTGAAACCGAACGTATCGGTACGGATTTGTCTTGGTCACATCAATTTAATAATGGCTTTTGCCCTACTGTTCTTTACAGCTATGTTTCACCTAAATTTCTTTCAGGAGTTAATAAAGATAAACAAGTTCCTGCAGTTTCAAAACAAGAAGCAAGATTATTACTGAATTATCAATTGTCTTCTTCTATTGCGTTAACGTGGGAGCAAATTTTTCAGTCATTTCGTTTTCCTGCAGGAGATGACGCAAATATAAGTACTAAAGTTCCAGGTTATTTAATTAGTAATATTGTTGCAAATTATAATTACCGACCATTTAAAGTTTTATTTCGGGTTAATAATGTGTTTAACAAACAATATTCTTCCTATGTTTTATTTGTTCCTAGTAACAATACAACTTACTATTATCCAGCGCCTGGTATTAACGCCTCAATTGCTTTAAGCGTAGCAATTTAATTATGAAACTATCTCGTTATCGATTACCTTTTTTAATCGCTATTTTTATTCATTTTTTTGTTGCATTGATTTTTTTATCCATGAATTTTCAATCTAAAAATCAATTTGATAATCAGGTATTGAATGCAGAATTAAAATTTAATTTTCCTACAAATGAAAAAACATTTAAAAAACCAATACAAAAATCAACTATCAAGAAAAAGCTTGCTTCAAAACAAATCGAATCACTTCCTTCTAATCCACAAACATTAGCTTCAAATTCTCCACAACAAAAAATTGATCCTTTTTTAATTTTTTTATCGAACAAAATTGCAAAGCAGCAAGAATTTTTAGAAAAGTGTTCTACGGATGGTGATACAAACAAAGCTCGTGTTAGTTTTGTACTTTTACCTTCCGGTGCAATACAAAATATAAAAATCATTACTCCAAGTTATTATCCTGTTTGCAATGAATTAGCCAAACAAGCGATAGCAATGATTGAACCCGTTGATGAAGCGAAAAGGTATATTCATGTTCCAAAAACATTTGAAATAGATATTTATTTTTCAGCATAAAAATTTAAGAACTACTTCCAATGCGGCGGATAAGTATTTTGAAAAAACGGTAATGCTTCCATATGCGTCATCCATTCTTTAATTTCGGTTGGCAGAATCTCTTTTAGTTTCATTTTGTATGTTTCTTCGAACTTTAATATCAAAGCAATAACAGGATATAAGGCATAATCAACGGCTGATTTTTCACCGAGTAAAAATGGTTTTTGAATCAATTTTGCAAAATAATTTAATTCTGAAATAAATTTTTCGCGGGTGATATCAATTAAATCTTTGTCTCTTACTTCAGGTAATTTCATATGAATTTGATTCACAAACACTGAAATTAATGGTGGATGATAATAATCAATCTCTTGAATTAAACGTCTAGCAATCGCTCTTTTTTTAGTATCGTTCGGAAATAATAAACCATGCCCTGCTGTTGGATACGTTTCGTCTAAATATTCAACAATTGCAGCGGCTTCGGACAATACAAATTCATCATCAATAATGATTGGCAAACGCTGACGTGGATTTAATTTTTCAACTTCGGGTGTTAATTTTTCTTTTTTATCAAAAGTAAAAACATTTAATTCGTAAGCTAATTGTTTATGTTCCAATGCCAACCAAGCTCGCCAAGACATACTCGAACCTGAACCAACATATAAAGTAATTGCCATTTAAATTTTGCTCCTAGCTATTTTTCCAATGTGGCGGATAAGTTTTTTGATAAAAAGGCAATACTTCCATTTGCAACATCCAATCATTAATTTCTTTTGGAAATGCTTCTTTTAAATTAAGTGGATAATGTTTTTCAAAACGAAGTGCTAAAGCGATGATAGGATAAAGTGCATAATCAACTGCTGATTTTTCGCCCATGAAAAAAGGCTTTTGAATATGTTTAGCATAGTAATTTATTTCGTTTAAAAATTTATCTTTAGTCATATCGATAAAATCCGGATCACGTGCAACATCTTTTTTAAGCAGAATTTGCGTTACAAACGCCGACATAATTGGCGTTAAATAGCAATCCATTTCATAAATTAAGCGTTTTGCAATTGCAGCTTTATGAATATCTTTTGGAAATAATAACCCATGACCCGCTGTTGGATATTTGCTATCTAAATAATCAACAATCGCTTGGGATTCATATAAAACAAAATTATTGTCAACTAATACCGGTAATTTTTGACGTGGATTTAATTTAGCAAACTCAGGTGTACGCGTTTCTTCTTTTTCGAATGATAAAACTTTTATTTCATGAGGGATTTGTTTGTGCTCTAACGCCAACCATGCGCGCCAAGAAAAACTAGAGCCTGAACCAATATATAAAGTGGTAGTTGTCATTTTTTCTCTCCTTAGAAAACTGTCATCCGTGTTTTTAGTAATAATACAAGAATCTATTTATTTTAAAAATTCTTTACTGACTTCTTTAAATAACTCATTTCCTGCTTGATGCAACCATTCAAATAACACCATCTCTTTAGTCACAATGTGTATCCCTGAATGTTGCATACGTTTTAAAGCAATTTTTTTATCGTATGGATCACGTGATGACACGCTATCCGCTACAACAAATACGTCAAAATCTTTTGAAAATTCCATCGCAGTTTGTAAGACACAAACATGCGCTTCAATGCCAATTAAAATAAGTTGCGAGCGATTTTGTTGTTGTACTGCTTGTTTTAATGTTGGATCACTTGCACATGAAAACGTAACTTTTTCATATACAGGTGAATTTTCATACACTTCACGGAATGCTGAAATAGTATGGCCTAAACCTTTTGGATATTGTTCTGAAACAATAGTAGTAACTGATAATTTTTGCGCTAAACGTAAAATCCAAGCGCAATTTTTAATTAAATTTTCATAATCGTGAATAAATGGAATTAGTTTTTCTTGGACATCAACCAGTAATAAACAACTTTGATTGCGATTTAATAACATGAGAAAAATCCTTTTTATATTGGTGGGCACTACTCTTGTCGTTATTCCGTGGCTTGACCAGCGTAATCACCCATGCTGTCATCCCGGCCAAGTATTGCGAAGCAATACGCGAGCCGGGATCCAGGAAGAACCAGCATCAAAACTAGATCCCGGACAAGGGCTTAGCCCTTTCCGGGATGACAACTAAGCGATATTAAAAACTTTCTTCAAATAATTTAAATACGACAAATCTCTACACATTGTTTTTCCTGGCGAATCACTTACTTTCGCAACAGGTTGACCATTGCATTCAATCATTTTAATTACGATTTCAAGTGGTTCATAACCTAAATCGTTTGTTAAATTAGTTCCAATTCCAAACAATGGTTTAGTGCGATCTTTAAAACGTTCATACAATTCTATCGCGCGATTAAAATCTAATTTATCGCTAAAAACTAAAGTTTTAGTTCGTGGATCAACGCGCATACGTTCATAATGTTCAATGACACGTTCGCCCCAAATCATTGGATCGCCTGAATCTTGTCGGGCACCATCAAACAACTTACAAAAATACAAATCAAAATCATTTAGAAACGCGTCAAGACCATATGTGTCTGATAAAGCGATACCTAAATCACCCCGATATTCATGTGCCCACATTTCAAATGCATATTTTTGACTATATGCCAATCGTGGTCCTAATGCCTGACACGCTTGTAAATATTCATGTGCCATTGTGCCGTTTGGTCGAATATTAAATTGTTTTGCAAAATAAACGTTACTTGTACCAATTAAATAATCGCCTAATTCTTCACTCAATGTTTTGATCACTTGTTCATGCCACGCAAACGAATAACGGCGTCGCGTACCAAATTCAGAAAAGAAAAAATGACCTTTTGGCGCTTTCTTTCGAACGAAAGCAATTTTTTTTGCTATTCGCTTCTGCCCTACTTTTACATCCTCAAAATGATTATGTTGTTTGAAATAAACTTCACTGATGATCGCAAGCACAGGTACTTCAAATAAAATAGTATGCAACCATGGGCCTTTGATCACGATGTCAAATTCGGG
>CAZYCO010000002.1:57022-62086 GCA_964645885.1 uncultured Gammaproteobacteria bacterium | reverse complement strand
CGGGTTCTGTTTTAATAGTGATAAAATCGCGATTAAGCTGAAAAATACGTAAAAATTCGATGAAATCTGGTTTGAAAAAACGAAATGATTTTAAGTAATCGAGTTCAGCTTCAGTAAAACGTAATTGACACAATGCATCAATTTCAGCGGAAATTTCTTGAGCATAAGGTCTTAAATCAACATTTGTTGTACGACATTTAAATGCATATTCAACCATTGCGCCTGGAAAATGATGCAATACAACTTGCATCATGGTGAATTTATATAAATCGGTATCGAGTAATGAGCGAATTACCATTTTGTTTATTCCATTTCATTTATGAGTTCATTCGCACTGGTGACAAACACTGCACCTGCTTGCTTCATTGCTTCGATCGCTTGTTTTACAGATGAATCTGCAATACCTCGACACGCGCCTAAATTCACAATGACTTTAAAATGCGAGTTTAATAATTGTAAAACGGTAGTTTTTACACAGTAATCTGTTGCTAAGCCACCAACAATTACAGTTTGAATTTGTTTTGATTTTAAAAATTCGATCACACCGGTACTTAATTTTTCAGCAAAATCATGAAAACAAGCACCATAGGGATGCATATCTAATTCCACACCTTTCCATACAAAAAAATCATATTGAGTAATTTTGGGTAAGCCATGAATTAATTCAAAACCTTTGGAACCAGGAACGGCATGAATGGGCCAATGAACATCGATATTTTCACCAATAATAGGCTTTAAATGCTGCTCTTTTTCTTTTGCTACCCATAGCGCATGTGGCGAATGTGCATCTTTAGAACCTATACGAAATCCGGCCTTTTTAGCCTGCAAATTAAGCTCTGAAACAATCAGATGACCATCAGGAACAGGTAATTCTTCTGGGCATACAGGAGTAAATGTGTTTTGCGCATCGACATCAAAACTTGCGACATATTGTTTGTTAGGAATCGTTATCGCCATATGATGATTTAACCCTTAAATCGCTTAATTTGCGCGCTATTTTAATCTCATCGGACTTAATTACTACTGATTTTTGCTAGCAAATTATGGGCCAAATTGGCATGGTTTTTGTCATAAAAACTTATTAATTAAGAAGATTAAGTAAGCGTTAATAATAAGCTCTTATACTTATTTTATTGATATTTTTGCTCCCGGAATGAATATATGAGACCTAATCCAAACTCAAATACAAATGACACCCTTCCTAAACTAAGAGAATCTTTAAATTCAACAAGAGCAACGCTCAAAACGTTATTATCTTCCGCTAAAGATTTACCTGAAGATTATAAACCAGTTGCTTCTGCTCTAGAAAAACAGCTAGAAAAACTAGAAAGCATAGTCATTCTTATGCACTCAACACAAAGTGTTAAGTTAATAGAGTTAACAACTGCATTAGAAGCTGCAAGAGAACTAGCAACTATTTTATATACTCATTCCCTTTTAGAAGAAGAAGCTGCTGTTATTGAAATTGCACATCCGCTATTACTTGAGCTTGCAGAATTTATTCCAACTAATCCTGAAGTTGACATTGCAGCAGAAAATATAATTGTAATTTCTACTGGTGAACAACTTGATATACATCAATTAATTGATGCGCATAATACTCGCCCACTTAATTTAGGAAGAGGCGAAACAAATGAATTAAAAATACTTGTTCATCCTGTATCAGGAGAAATATTTTCACCTGAAGATGTTATACACGTTCAAAACGTTGCCGCTCAAAAAAATATCGAAATTTTAGGATTAGTCACAGGCGAAGAACTAAGAGAATCTGGCATTTATATTCCTTATAAATTTAGAGATATAATAGGTAAAAAAGAAGTAAAATTTATTCCAAAAAAAGTGCAATCAATCCTCACAACATATCCTAAATTGATACAAGTTCTATTTAACTACTTCGAACCCACTCTTAAACAACTTTATGATGCTGGAGATGAGTTACTAAAAACACTTTCTAATAATCTTAAGTCATTATTGTCGTTACAAAATTCTGGTATTCGTTTTTCTATCATAAAAGAACTATCCGATCTTGAGTTAAAACAATTATTAGATAATCCTGAATTTATTACTTCATTCCTTTCCGACAGAGAAAAGAATAATAACAATAACGCCGCACCATTTTCACAACATGGTTCAGAAAATATTAATGAAAATGATGCTTTAGACATTATGCGAAACCGCGTAAAAAAAGTTTCGGAGCTAAAACAAAAAGCACAACATACAAATAACAATAATCAACCTGAACTTGATATTACTATCCGCAAATTATCTACAGAAACTCGTAACGAATTGAATATTATCCTTCATCGCGCTTTATTAGATGATGATGAATTTTTAGCTAAAAAAGCACATTCAATTTTAATTGAGTTAGCAGAGTTAGTACCTATCAATAGTGAAGATTTTGTTAATTACAGCGTAATTACAGATGAAAACAAATTAGCAGTTGCAAGTGGAGAGTTATTTAATATTTATTCTCTCATGAAACATCACACTATGCGTCCGCTAAATCAAAATGAACAACCAAGTCATAAATATTTAGAACACCCTATTTTAAATGAGACATTCTCACCGCTCGATTCTGCGCGTATTTATTCAATTGCTAAAGCAAAAAACATTGAATTTCCTGGTTTAAAACTGCCAAGAAGAAGTGATGAAATTTTTTATGCAATTAAAAAAGGTTTGGAATATAAACTTATCTCTTTACCTGAAAATCAGATTCAGCTACTGCAGGATCAAATAGCTGATCCGAATGACACAAAAGAGCTTATAAGGTCTTTCAATTCTTACGAAAAACATAGCACTCGAGATAATATCCGAGCATTAATTAATTGGAATATATTCACTAACAGCCCACAACTTGATATCGCTCTAAAAGATTTTTTTGAACAAGAAAAATTACATATACACAAATTAGTGTACCTACCCGAAAATGTACTGCGACTTTTACTGGAAAATAAAGAACGTCTATATTTTTACGTCAAGGGTATTACTTCTTCAGGAAAATTAACCAACATACCCCTAGCTGAATTAATCAAATTAGATCCTGTTGTATTAGAAACTTTATTCGCCCCAAATGTTCATGAGCATGAAGTATTGCACTTATTAACAAATATAGAGTTTTCTGAATTCAAAAGCTTAAATTCTAAGCAGCAGTTAGAATTTTTAACACATGTGAATGCTTTTAATAGTTTAATCGCCATGATGGGTTATAAATTCAGTTATTTGTATTCACTACCACCAGAAGTTTTAACCGAAATAGTCAAAAATATAGAAGCAGTTAAAACATTAATATATGAAGCTAACTTTTCATTGGAGCAACTTGCAGCTCTTTCATCGGAACAACGTAAAAAATTTTTTGATAATCCCAAAAACATTGATTTCCTCGCTAGTTTGGGGCTCTCATTTGAGCAATTAAATCAATTCACTGCCGAAGAATTATCTAATCCAACATCAGTCATAACTAGAAATAAATTAAAAACGTTTTTAAAAGAGACTGCCCCAACGCAAAAGTTCGATGCAGAAAAATTAGATTTAAATTCCGATTTTTTTAAAAATATAATTAACAAAGGAATTGCTACACGTGAAGAGCTTTCAAATTTAAAAATTGATTTTTTAGCTCAAATCTTTTTTGGTTGGAAGTATTTTTCGTTATTAGTTCCTACTCACATATCTTTGAAACAATTGATTTCTTATGATTCAAAAAAACAAGAACAATTTTTTTATAATTTAAAGTGTATTTATCTCTTATCGAAAAATGATATTTTGACAGTTAGAGAATTTTTAGATTTAAAAAATGACTATGTACGATCAGAATTAACAAGCAAACGATTTATTAAATTTCTTGAAAATAGTGAACTGACTCAAATAATAGTTTCAGCTTATAAAAAAAATAAAAACGAAATAAATTTAGAACAATTAATCAAACTACCATTGTTTAAAAATGAAATCACTGAGTTGATCAAATACAAGATTGATTTAGCAACTATATTTGCTCTCCCTTTTGAGCAGCAAATTGAAGTATTTAAATATAGATACGCGATTAGTTGCTTAGTGAATAGATTAGGCAGTACTCACGGAAAAGAAAAAATAGTTTCGCAGTTAATGCAAGCCCCTTTAGAAAAAAGAAAAGCAATATTATTTAATTACTATAAAGTAGATGATTTAATTCATTTAGGCATGACTTTATCTGATTTACTCAACTTAGAAACAGAAAAATTATCAATAGTACTAAGCAATAGATATTACGATGTCTTAAGAATATTTCAGAAAAATGGATTGCCTCACACGGAAATTTTGAAACTTAGTTCACATCAATCTGCCAATCAAAATTCAGTATTAAATTTATTTTTAAGTTCATTAAAAATTTTACACCCTCATTTATTCTTAGGCTTTCTTCGACATTTAGCTCAATTTAATTCAAAACAATCTACAGAGATGGAAGGCTTTTCTGTTCTTTCTCAATTACCTGTATGGCAACAAATAGAAATACTAAATTATTATAAAAGTTTCGATGTGATATTTGAAATCCATAGACGCAATAAATTAGAAAGCTCAACTGAGAATTTTACATTAGAAGATATTTTCGCACTCGAAGAAATTTGGCGGCATGAAATTCTTGAGAATGCTTTTATACTGTTGGATTTACAATATGATTTAAATCAACAGAGCATTAAGCAAGCTATTGCGCAACTAGCACAATTAACTATTGAACAACGTCAAGCTTTTTACAGTCATGCATCTACAATTATTCCTATAATGAAAAGATTAGGTATTTCAATTGCGCAATTAAAAATATTTACGCCAGAAGAATTAAATCATTTTTATGATCAAGCTGCGCAAGAAAAATTAGCGTCATTAGTAACAATTGAGGAAACTGGCTCAACTTTAGATGAAAAAACGAAAGTATGGTTTGAATCATTACAGTCAATTTTGCTGACTCAAGATTCTGAAACAGAAGAATCAGAAACAAAATCTGAAATGGAAGATTATTTACTAAACTCAGATGCTATTAATATAACATATGAAACACTTATTAATTTGCCGCTTCCTACAGTTTCGATTTTGGTA
>CAZYCO010000002.1:52225-56958 GCA_964645885.1 uncultured Gammaproteobacteria bacterium | reverse complement strand
TAGCTCTTGATTCATTTTTGAAATTATCGCCAGAATTTCAGTTGGAAATACTTGAACATTACGGAAACATACAAGGTTTATTTGAAGAAAAATTTATAACTTCTATACAAGAACTTGAAGCCTATAAACCTTCATTACGAACTTTAATTATTCAAAATTATTATGATGTAATCTCGCTTAAAAGGATTGGTGTTGATTTTATTAATTTACAACCTGAGAGTTTGCAAAAAGAAATAATTGAACATGGCCGCAGAATTCATAATCTACTTGATGTCACCGGATGCACATTTGAAGATTTACTTGCTATTAAACAGCCTTTGCGCTCAGAAATTATTAATAATCTATCATCAGATCTGATTTATTTACTCGAAGATAATAGCTTGAGCTTTAAATCTATTTTACAAATGCAGCCTTCACTTAGACGCTGGGTATTACAAAATCCTAGTTTTATTTCTCATTATGCAGAACGTTTCTCAGTTTCAAAAGCTGAATTAATTGGACTAGGACTAGAAAAATTACAGTTATTAAATAATTACAATCTTCATCAAGGTGAACCGGAGATAAGTCTTTATTCAACGTTGTATGCACCAGAAGGCCTTAGAGACTCAATTCCATTTGAAATACTTAAGAATCAAATGTCTGCACCAGAGTTAAAAGTTATTTTAGTTGATACGGAAACAACTCAAGCACAAGACATTATTGCGACAGCAACCTTACGTTCTCGTATTGAAACCGCGAATTTTGAATTAATGATGCTGACAGGAAATGATAGAAATATTGTGTCAGCTGATTATAAAAGCAATCTTACTCATCAAGATGAAAGAAGCATTTATAAAATATCTAATTTACTAACTGTATTTTTAGAAAATAATTTAGATCCAACAGAGCTAAGAAAAGAATTAATAACATTATATTTACGAGCAAAAGCAGCAAATCATCAACCTTTAGTTAATGCTACTCATAATTTTTTAATTGCATTGGCTGAAATTGCACCTATTAACCAAGACCTAAATATTAGCTTAGAGCATCGAGTTGTGATTGCGTCAGGCGAACAATTTAATATCAATGATTTAATTCAATTTCATACCGAGCGTAAAGCCATTGTAGAAAAAGGTGAAACTAAAAATAGTAAACATTTAATTCATCCAGTTACTAAACAAGAATTTTCTACCGAAGATTTAGCACATATTCAACAAATTGCTAGAGAAAAAAATATTGAAATCCCAGATCTTTTTATCGTTGTAGAAGAAGAACGACAAGAAAAACAAGAAGACATTCAATATTCAGCTTCAATAGTAACAGCTCATGTCACATCCCCTACTGTTTCAAATAATAAGAACGAAAACATATCAACTGAAATTCAGAAAGAAAAAACTGAAGAAGAATTAGCAAAAGAAATTATCTCTCTTGATGATGTATTATCAGAACAAGATACGGAAAGCGAAGTATCTTATATATCTGAGGAAGAAGGATTTTTAGAAATTGAAGTTTCTGCACAAGATTTATCTCAAACTACTCATACAGATGAGTCAAAGCAAACTTCAATTCAAAATATAGAAACAGATACCAATGACGATAATTCAATATTAAATAATAACGTCACATCAAACGTTGCTTATACTCAATCTGTTGCATTCTTCAAAGCTACAAAAGAAGTTTCCTTAAGTGATTTTGAAAAAATTATAATTTTGATATTAGACAATAGCGCGAAAATCAATAATGGCGAATTTGATTTTGACAACGCTTTGAGTGCTTTTATTAATCCAGAAAATATCGGCGCTATTTACTCTGCAAATAATTTAAATCATTTCATGACATTATTTGCTCGATATGCAGATAAAATTTTATTGCACACCTACTCTTTCTGCGAAACTTTTTTCAATTTTGCAGCTTATTTAAAATCTAAAAACTGCACTCAATTTGCTGATGCTTTATTAAATTCTCAAACTAATTGCCACACTCATGCTTTCTTAACCTTGTATCCAATCTGTAAAGAGCAAGCTTCTATCATGAACGGTTTATTCATTTATTTAGATACAATCGAAAGCAAATTACCTGAGCACAAAGATTTGATTCAAAAAATACGGGATGAAATTAAAAATAGTCGCGAGTTAATTGAATTATTTGGCAATGAGTTGCTGTGTTTAGCTATGGTAAAAGATAGTACGCTTGACACTATTTCTAACTTGCCTACTGAGTTAAAAATCATTTCTGATTTCATAGAAACGATTAATGCAAGTCCTTATTCTATCAATCCAAAATGGTATGTTGATTTAAGCCAATCTGCTTCAGATGAAAATTTATTAAATAACAACAATTTATAAAGCGACATAATATCTGGTTTCGATGTTCATAGAACAAATATAGGGCGGTTTTAACACTTCCCTATATTTGTTTTTAATTTAAGAATTATTTGCTGCGATGAAAACCTTTACGGTTATAAACTTCAAACACGATATAATTTTCATCCTTATTACCTTCTTTAAACGTTCCTTCTATTCGTGCAGGTGTACCAGGTGTTTTAGCCTCCCATTTCACTTTATTTTCAGCCATATATTTAAGTTTATTGTTACCAGTTTCCGCTTCAAGAATAACTTTTTTAAATAAGCCATAACGATAAGGATTTGAATACTTTAATTTCTCTATGCCTTTACCTTGTTGATGAAAAACAGTACGTGCTGTACTTGTTTCAGGATTTACAAAAGACCCTGAAATTTGTTTGCCAAGCTTCATAGCAGGATGCCACCATGAAAGTTGCTCTTTGACATCAACTTGTTTTTCATTTGTTGGTAAATCTTTTTTTACTTTAACGTATTTTTTTTGAGCCTTAGATTTTTCAGCATTAGAAAATGTTTGATTCACTTGCTGATAACTATTTGTATTATTGTTATTGTTTTCATTATCAACATCCAAACCAATCTCGCTGGATTGTTTGATTTGTGCTTGATTAATCATCATCTCACGCGTTTTTATCTGCAACTGCTCTATTTCTTGATCATTTTGATTTGCAAGATTTAATCCTTTAATTAATTTATCATGCAGCGCATCATCATTAATTTTAAATTCTTCAAAATCACTCAAAGCAGCTTCATAAAATTTAGCTGCTTTAGCAAAGCGCTTCAAAGCGACATTTCGTTCAGCAATTAAAATAAGATGATCTATTTTTTTGATAACAAACAATTGTTTTTGCGCTTCTGCAATTGGTAAATCGATTATTTTTTGACAAAGATCAGCAACTTCATCAGGCGTTGCTTTAGATTCTATCCCAGCAATTTTATTGCTATAAATTGTAAAAAGAGGTTGGACAATTGCATCTATATTGACATCGAGCAAATCATTTTCAATTACTAAATTGAGTGCTTGCTCATAAGCTACTTCAGCTTCAGAAAAATGATTATTGGCAAATAATAAATCTCCCATGCATTGATATAGTTTCAGCACGCGCTGTGTCGTATCTTTTAATAGACTTGCTATTCCGAGTGCTAAAAATAAATTGTAAATATTAAGCGCTGAAGAAGTTGGCAACGGTTGGTTGATTAATAAATACTCTAAGAAATCAACCGTAATTAACATCAATGTTTGATTTTCGAAAATTGTTTTAGGCTGAGACGTTATTTTTTGCAACAACTCTTGTGACTGAATAGCTGAAGGTTCTTTGCTAAAAATATCTAAGTAGTAATTTAACAAACGCGTTTGATACTCTGCATATTTGAGAAAAGCAAATTCATCCCAACAATAATTTAAAATAGTTATTTTTTCAGAGCTGGGTATTGCGCTTGCCATAGCGCTTTCTACTATTTTAAAAATCGCAGCAACTGCTTCTTTTTTCTTTGATCTTGCATGTGATGAAACATTTTTATGAAAATAAATTTTTAATTTTACAAAATTAAAAAACAGATTTTCTATAAATTGTGAATCAATATTTTGAGCGATTGCATAATCACAATATTCAAGCGCTTTTTCCTCGCAGAAAACATAGCTATTAAAGCTTTTAGCTTCAGTTGTCTCATTTCTACTAGACAGCAGTAGTAAAATTTGATCTAAATAAAATTTTTGTTTTGCAAACGGGACAGAGCATTTTAAATTTTGCAATATACTTATTAGCGCAGAAAGACCTTCAATTCCCCGGGATACATGATTTGTTAATAATAAACTTTGTTCATACCATTTTTCTGCTATTGCAAGTACAGCTGTAGGATCTTTGTACTCCAGTCCTGCTGAAACCTGCATAATATAAACACCTACGATCGGATCTTTAATTTCAAATTCTTCATACCAACAACGTAATAAACGAAATTGTTCCATAAATTTTTCATGATCAGGGCAACTTAAAATTGCTTGGCGTATGTTGAATTCAAACTTATCTACTCTTAAAACAGACAACGTAGCAAGATAGCTTCTCATCATTTTTAAAACGTTTTCTGCATTATTTAAATACACCTCGCTTTTTAAATTTAAAAAAACTAATTGACGTAAAATTACTTCAGATTCTTTATCAATTTTATTGTTTTTAATTAATGGTTTATCCAAGACATTGATAAATTTACTTATTGTTATTTGCACATCTTTTAATGCAAAGAAGTCATTGATAAAAAATAAAATTTCAATAATTTCAGCATAAATTTGAATCATTGTTTGATACTTGCTAAACGTTTGTTTAGGCTGAAACATTTTTTCTAAATGTTGAATTAAACCACGATTTGTCGATATGAGTTTAAAATTGGCTCTTTTTA
>CAZYCO010000002.1:51311-52210 GCA_964645885.1 uncultured Gammaproteobacteria bacterium | reverse complement strand
TTTTATATGTCGAAGTAATGCAAGTAAATCATTAGCAAAATGAACTGAATTACTTGGAGAACTAACAGAAACTTTTTTAGTTAGTAAATTGTGTTGGTCTATTTCTAATTGAATTTCTGGATAAATTGAAAATATGGAATTAAATATTTTTTTAACGGCTGGATGATTTCCAATATAATTTTGCAAATTGAAGACAAATTTAAATTCAATAATCCGCGGCAAATCCTTCAAATTTTGTTCTAAGATATCTGCAAAAAAATCAGAAAAATAGCGATTATAGAATAATGGTACTGCATCTTTAAGTATTCTTTTAGTAATACTATCGTCATTGTTTGCAGCAAATAGAAAAATCCAGTTAAGCGTATCGTATAATAATAATGCTGCACTAAAATAATTATTTTTCTTTTTTAGTTCATCAACAGCAGTTTTGATAGCTGTAGAGAAAAAATCTACTGCTTGTTCAGTGCGCTGCTGTTTGTTTTCATTATTACGAGAAACCCAAAGATATTTAGCTTTGCACCAATAAATAACTGAACGGTAACTATCAACTTTAATGACATCGTTTATCCAAGTTTCAGAAATTTCTTCATAGAAAGCTTTTTTTTTGTTACCTCTTTGAGAAAAATATTCTGCTAAATCAAATGTAAGTACGAGGGCGTTAGCTTTTTGTTCTACAGTTAATTTATCTTTATTTGCTAAAAGATTTATTAAAACAGATTGTAAATGAGGCATTAACAAACGGACCATACGCGGGTGCTGCAACGCATGACTGAGAATTGATTTACGCAAATCAAAACTGCTTGACGTTAATAAACTTGTTTTACTTTCAATCGATGAAGTTGAAGCGGGTGCTACAGCATTATTATTGTCACTATTCTCGTTACTGTTGTTATTGTTAT
>CAZYCO010000002.1:21408-51266 GCA_964645885.1 uncultured Gammaproteobacteria bacterium | reverse complement strand
ACGATTTCTAAATGGCCATATTCTACTGCCATAGCAAACGCTGTTACGCCATAGGTACTATCTAATTGATTTATTTGCGTCGAAGGATCGCTAAGAAGTTGTTTAACCTTTTCTACATCGCCATTAACTGCGGCATGATGCAATGGGTAAGTATTCAAATCGAATTGATAATTTAGCATGGGATATTCCTTTTCTTCGAAGGTTTCTATAATTAATGCATTTTTATAAAATTTTAATGATCAGTATTAACTGTAGATGCTTTATATCTATATTCAATGATGTATTCACGTTTTCAATTAAACGTAAGCCATAGCCTCAAGCTACGCAGTTATTTAATAGCGCATGTGAGAGAAATTAAGGGATTTTATTTAAGAAGCTAAAATCGTTATTTTTGAAGGTTTTAAGCTATAGAAATTAGAATCAATTCATACAAAATTTGAATGTATGAAATAATTAAAATTTTCGCACGTAGATAAATTAACGAGACATTAATATGACGTTATTGGAAAAACATAATCGATATCGATCAAGATTTAAGATCGATATCGGTTTAAAAATAAATTGAAATTTTTACGAAATTATTTTGGCCCACCTCTAAAAGAAGCTTGATAAGAAGCTTCTGTAGAAGCATCGTCATTTGAGTTACTTGCCTGAGACGATGAAGAAGTATTTTCTTTCACTGCTTCTTGTTTAGGCTCTGACACTACATTGGAATTAGAGTTTGAGCGCGTTTCTCTAGTTGCAGCTACTTTAATATCATCTGGCGGTGTTTGATTATTTTCAGCCATTTCTTGTCGTGCAAAACCATAACGTACAGAATCAACTTTTTGTAAAAATTCTCCCGCTTCTGCTGAGCCAAGGTGATATGCTTTTTCAGCTAACTCAGCAGCTCGCTCTTTAAGAGTTTCAGATTGACTGCGATTTCCACCTTTCAAACTTGTGCCATCATAATATTCTTCCATTTTTCTGGCTTCATGGTGAGCTTCATAAGTTTGTTTAGCTTCACTTAAAAGCCTTGCAGCAGCTTGAGCATCTGATTCAACAACATTATTTTTATTTGAAGTTTGCATTTGTGTGTGAGCAGCTTGGTAAGAATTTGCTGCTGCTGGCTGTTGTCTTACCATTGCTACAAGACTTTGAAGTTTACTGCTTGCCAATTTAAGGTAAATTGCAGCTTTGATGATTAAACGTGATGCCGAATTTTTTTCCTGCGCATTTTTTGAAGGGTCATTATAGATTGAGTTATTTGTTGCGAGTTGGTTTTTAGCACGCGCTTGTAAGTCTTTTAAATCTTTTGGTTGATTCTCTTGCTGCATATCTTGTTTAGCCTGTGCAACCCAATCGCTCAGCTCCCCTGCACCTACTGCATTAAAATGCTTCATATCAACATTTGCGTCATTAAATACTTGTTTTTTAAACTCTAATTGTTCTTTTGCAGCTTCCAGATAATAGTTTTGCATATTAGCTGTTATTTTTTGTATGGGTGTTATCGTTATACTGCTAAGCCGCTCATTATTTTTATTGATTAACTCATCAATACTTTCTATCGAATAATTATATGCTTTAATTGGATTTTTATTTTTACCTTCTGGGATATTAAGACGATTTACAAACATGTTTTCTTTTATTGAATTACGCATTGTGTTTAGTGTATCTCCATCAAAGCCAGCAATATCTTCCTGACTAAGATTAAATTTCTGCATAATTTCTTGTTTGTTCAGAAAATCACTATTTTGCGGTTTCATTGTCAGTACCCCTAAATAAAAACCATTTAATATGTACTGTAGTTAATGATTCTTAAGAGTTTCTGAAGGAAATATGAAGAAGCTTATTTTATTTTCTAAGCATTTTTTATGCGTAAAAATGTGAGCAAAATTCATGCCAATGCGAAAATTAAAGCCATAAATTGTGAGAATAATTAAGTTTTAGTTTTCGAGTTTAAAGATAATTATTGAGTATTTTTACATTTTAATTTTTGAAAAATTTATCGATAACTGCTGTTACGCGTGACGTTACAAATTTCAAATGGCTTTAAAGTATATTCGATGGCAGATTTATCTTTAATGGCGGAGAGGGCGGGATGGACTCGGGCTAAAGCCCTCGCCCTTCGGGCAGCTGCGCTGTCCAAAAATGCTTGCGCATTTTTGTCGAACCCTTGGGGTTCTCTCCCGCTATAAATCGGATTTACTGTTAATGGCGGAGAGGGCGGGATTCGAACCCGCGTGGGACTTACGCCCCCATCCGATTTCGAGTCGGCGCCGTTATGACCGCTTCGGTACCTCTCCTGATTTGTTCCCCTCACCCGCAGCTATCGCTGCGACCTCTCCCACAAGGGGGAGAGGTGAAATAGATTAGATTTAAGTGGTTTCTTTTTGCAATGAAATGCCTAATCGTCTTGCAACTTCTTCGTATGATTCAATTAAATTTCCTAAATCTTTACGAAAACGATCTTTGTCTAAAATTTCACGTGTTTTTATATCCCAAAGACGACAACCATCCGGACTAAATTCATCGCCTAATAAAATTTCACCGTAAAAACGACCAAATTCTAATTTAAAGTCAACTAATAATATGCCTGCATCTGCAAATAATGGTTGTAATACATCATTCACTTTAAATGTTATATCACGCATTATTTTTAAATCTTCATCACTTGCCCAATGAAATGCACGAATATGTTCTGGTGTAATCATTGGATCATTTAATGAATCGCTTTTTAAATACAATTCAAATATAGGTGGATTTAAAGTTTGACCTTCAGGCACACCAAGACGCTTACATAAATTTCCAGCTGTAACATTACGGATCACACATTCAACTGGAATCATATCAAGTTTTTTTACAATTGATTCAACAGGACTAATTAATTTTTCAAAATGGGTTTTAATTCCAGCTGCTTGTAATTTCTGCATAATAAATGCATTAAATTGGTTATTGATTGCACCTTTATTATTAAATTGTGCATGTTTAACGCCATTAAAAGCAGTTGCATCATCGCGAAAATGAAGAACAAAACGTTCTGGATCATTGGTTGTAAAAACTGTTTTAGCTTTACCTGAATAGATAGCTTCTTTTTTCATGATGACACTTTCTCTTGAATACCTTGTAATACTCTAGCGACGATTGGCAAACTCGATTTACCTTTTAAGCCATCGCTGATTTGATTATACAAACGTTGTTCCAATTGTTTTGATACTTCTTTTCCTTGAAAACTTGCTAACTGAATGACTGTTTCTTTATCGTTTTGTGCTTGTAATAACACTTGGAAACGCCCGCCATGATCTTCTTCTACTAAGTAACGTCCATCTTCTACATTTGCATTCATGATTTTAAATTCTTGTCGTAATAATGCTGGCTCAAGTGCTTCCCATACTAAATCTTTTTTAGCGTCTACCGTCATTAACAAGCGATCCTGACCTTGTGGGCGAATATGAATAACGTTTGAAGCAAGTGTTAATTTAGATTGTGGATGAACACCGACATCATCACGGTTCCAACGCGATGCCAAACTGCCAGGCGGCAATAATGAAACGCGTGTATGTGGTTTTGCCACAGGTTGCACATCAAATTCATGTGAAATATCAGCTTGTCTTAAATCAGGCGGAAATTTTAATTCTTCATTTTTTTCCGGACTATTCATATATGCGTTTTTTTGATTGCGAAATGGTTTTTTTGGTATTGGATTTTGTGCAGTGCAAGCAAACAATGTTGAAATCATAAATAACAATGTGAGCCTGAATAAAATGGTTAACATAAGTTTGTCTCCAGTAACTTATAGCAATTCAGCTTGACGTAAAGCGTTACGAACTTTGTCATGATATTGCGCTGAAAGTGAGGTTAAAGGTAATCGAATACCACCAGGAATAAGGTTCATTTCATGTAATGCCCATTTCACTGGTATTGGATTCGCTTCTAAAAATAAATCTTGATGCAATGCTATTAATTTTCTATCAATTTCTTCGGCAAGAGTCGCATCGCCTTTTAATGCAGCTTCACACATTGCACTCATTAAACGGGGTGCAACATTTGCTGTAACTGAAATAACACCTTTACCGCCTGCTAATATAGTTTCGCGCGCAACAATATCATCGCCAGAATAAACATCTAACTGTTCGCCACAACGAGCTAAAATATCGCGTGAACGTTGCACATCACCTGTTGCTTCTTTAATGCCAATAATGTTTGGAATTTCTGCAAGACGTGCAACAGTTTCAGGTAATAAATCACATGCTGTGCGTTTTGGAACATTATAAAGAATAATTGGAATCGCAACTTTTTGTGCAATTTTTTGATAATGCAAAAATAAACCTTCTTGCGTTGGGCGAATATATGCCGGCGCCATAATTAAACATGCATCTGCGCCTTCATCCATTGCCATTTTACTTAATTCAATTGCTGTATCGGTATTTTCAGCATTTGTACCTGCAATAACAGGAATACGATCAGCAACTTGTTCTGTTGCATGACGAATAATTTGCTTTTTTTCCTGATGAGTGAGTGTAGCGGATTCGCCGGTTGTACCAGCAATAATAAGAGCAGAAGTACCTGATTCGATGTGCATTTCTATAAGTTTTCTAAAAGAATCAATGTCTATTTTGCCATCGATATGCATTGGGGTTACTAACGCCACCATACTGCCATGAAACATGCTGCTATCCCTCACATTTTTCGTAAAAAGGCAAGCATCATACTGAGGTACCAAAAGCAACACAACCATGAAAAAAAGCTTAAAAAATAGTTTTTTTTTCGATATTTTTTGCGGTTTTTGCTAGATCAGTGTTTAATATCGGCTCACTGGTTTATTGTTTTTTCTCAATTCTGAAGTCTTAAAAATCCTATGAAAACCTTTCTCGCTATTAATACCTTGGTCCCCGCTGAAAGCATTTTATTCGCGGAACTTTGTCAATTAGTTTCTAAAGCTGGTTGCAATATTACAGAAAGCCATTGTGCTCTGTTTGGTGCTACTCAAACTGTAGCGCTCTACGTGTCTGGCACGTGGGACGTCATAGCCAAAACCGAAAGCATGCTGAACAGTTTTGCTAAAAAGCATCAAATCAAGATATACCATCAGCGTACGTCACCAATGGCATTTGAAACCCCAAACATGCCCTATTACGTACAAATAGTGGCTTTAGATAGACCCGGAATTATCTCTGAGGTAATGGAATTCTTTCGTTTAGAAGGAATATCCATAGGCAAATTAGAGAGTTTTATACAAACGTCTCAGCATACTGGCGCTGCGATTTTCAACTTAAATATGGTGATTTACCTACCCGAAGAAGTAGTAATTTCTGATTTACGTGAACGATTCATCATATTCTCAGATTCGCTAAATCTAGACTCGATTATTGAACCGTTTAAGTAAGTTAGAACCCAGGTCTAGGTGACTCATATAACTCTTCTGCAAGGGCCGGAGTCGGTTTAGATGTTAATTCTGGATCTTGCTCTTTACTTTTACCTTTACCAATTTCAGGTTTTGGTTGATTTGAAGGCGTACTTGCGGGAGTACTTTGCGCTGTTTGTTGATTCTGAGGTTGATTTAATGATTCACGATATAAACTAAAGCCTAAACTTTCCCCTGCTTTAGCTAAATCTTGCACCAAGCTGTTAAAATTAGTATTAAAATTTTTGTTGCTCATATATTTGAATTGCTGCATCTGTTCAGCAGTAATAGGCTGATTATCTTTAGTTGGATCAACAATTGTGTATTCGGTTTTACCATTACCTAAATCGCGTTCTTTTACTTCAAATCCCATTTCTTCAGCTGTTTGGTAGTAAGATTTTCGTTCAAGATCAGCTATCGTTTTCGTAATTTTTTCTTTAGTTGCTGTATCGAGATTCGCTTCTTTCTGCACACCATCTACATTGCGCACTTCAAGAAATTTATAATCATTTGCATTGTTTGATGAGAGTAAGACTCCTGGTTCAGAAGACTGTAAATTACTTTGAACGCTAACTGGTTTTTGCTCATCACCTAGATTTACTGTTACACCATAATCTGCTTGCGGTGCAGTTGTTGGTTCTTTAGGTACATCTTGATTAAGAACTGTTTTCACAATATTTGGTTCATTTGCAGCATTTGCATGTGCGTGATGATGATGTTTTTTCTTTTTGCCCCATCCAAACAAAGAAAGAAATTTTTCAAATAAAGATTTTTTATGATGATGTTCTTCCTGCTTTTGAAAATTCGCTAAATTAAAAAACCAAGGTATTTGTTTTGATTGTTTGAAGTGCTGTTCACTAAACTGTTGTGGTTCATTAGCCATGAGTTATCCCTCATTTATATATTTATTTAAACCTATGATTTAGCTGCAATTTCTTCAGCATGCTGAATGTTATAAATAACTGATTTCACTAAAGCAGCAAGTGGTATTGCAAAAAATACACCCCAGAAGCCCCAAATACTACCAAAAAATAATAATGAAAAAATAATCGCTATTGGATGAACGCGTACTGCGCCTGAAAATAATAGTGGCACCAATACATTTGCATCTACTGTAATAATAATTGCGTAAATTAAAGTGAAATAACCTAGTGTGCTCGTCCAGCCAAGTTGTAGAAATGCGATGATAAGAACTGGGATTGTTGCTGCTACTGCACCGACATAAGGAACAATTACTGATACTGCAACTAAAGTTGCTAATAAAACTGAAAAATTTAATCCTGTAATTACAAACAATAAATAACAAACTACGCCAACAATAATCATTTCAATTACTCTGCCACGCACATAATTTGCAATTTGGGTATGCATATCACTCCAAACATTATCGAGTAGCTGTCTGTTTTTAGGTAAAAATTGTTTAGTCCAATTTAAAATTACTTTTTTATCCATTAAGAAAAAATAAACTAACAACGGTACGATTACGGCATAAATTAAAATGGTAAAAATTCCTGAAATAGAACTCACAGATGTTGATAATAATTGCGGGCCTACTTTAGTTAGGAAACTATTGAATTGAACTAAAACTTGAGTAAATTGATCTTCTGATAAAATTTCAGGATAACGTGCTTGTAAATCAGCAACCCATTGCTGACCTTTTACTAACATATTTGGCAGTTCTGAAAATAAAGTTGCAGCTTGATGTCCAAGCATTGGAAATAACCAAAAGAAAGCAAATAAAACTAAACCTAATGTGGTGCAATAGATAAATAGAACGGCCATAAAATGTGAGAACTTACGACGTTCAAGTTTAGTGACTAAACCACCTAATAAATAAGAAATCACAATCGCAACTAAAATTGGTTCTAACAAACTACTACATGAATTTAAAATAGTAACAACTGCTATTAACACTAATAATAAAGTTAATACTGGCGGATAAGTAAACTTTAAATAAATAGGTTTAAAATAAGTTTGAAGTTGATGCATATTTCTCTCTATCCATGATGATCAATATGACGTAATACCGAAACCATTTGACATGCAGCATCAATTGATTCACTGCCTTTGTTACCGTGTACTCCGCCTGAACGTGCTAGTGCTTGTTCTTCATCTTCAGTTGTTAATACACCAAAAATAACTGGAGTATTGTATGCCAGTGACACTCGCATACAGCCATGGGTTACAAATTCACAAACATAATCGTAATGACTTGTTTCGCCGCGTATTACACAACCTAGGGCCACAATTGCTTCAAAACGATGGGTTTTAGCAAGACGCTGCACGACTAAAGGAATTTCAATCGCACCTGGCACATAATGCGTAACAATATTATGTTCAGAAAAATCTAATTCTTTTAAACGTGTTTTAGCACCATCTAATAAGCGATTAGTTATTTCTTGATTAAAACGACTAACAACAATTGCAATTGGAAAATTAACTGCTGGTTTAGTTCCCATTCGAGGCATTGGATACTCCGTTATCTTTGTTACCTTTTTTGTCTTTATCTTTCTCGACTAAAGAAAGCATATGTCCCATTTTTTCCTGCTTAGTTTTGAGATATTTAATATTTTCTTTTGTAGGTGTCATTTCAATTGGCTCTCTACTTACTATCTCAATACCAAAACCACCGATACCATAAATTTTGCGAGGATTATTTGTCATCAAACGCATTTTAGTAATGCCTAAAGCGCGTAAAATTTGAGTACCAATTCCATAGTCGCGATGATCGGCAGAAAAACCTAAACGATGGTTGGCTTCAACTGTATCGAGGCCTTCATCTTGCAGTGCATAAGCTTTAATTTTATTACCTAGACCTATACCTCTGCCTTCTTGCTGCATATAAATTAAAACGCCGCCCTCTTCCGCAATGCGAGCCAATGCAGCATCTAACTGCCAACCACAATCGCAGCGCGCCGAACCAAATACATCGCCTGTTAAACAAGCTGAATGCACCCGTACTAAGCAAGGTTTACTAGGATCAATATCACCTCGTATTAAAACCATATGCTCAAGATTATCGATGGTGCTTTTGAAGACTTTTACGTTAAATGGACCGAAAGATTCTGTTGGTAATTGGGCATTAGCAACTTCTTCAACTAGAAACTCATATTGCATGCGATGAGCAATCAAATCGTTGATTGAGGCAATTTTAAGGTCATGGGTTTTGGCAAATTTGATGAGATCATCGAGCCTTGCCATCGTCCCATCTTCATTCATGATTTCACAAATAACAGCAGCAGGCCTTAAACCGGCCATACGAGCCAAATCGACACTGCCTTCAGTTTGGCCTGGTCTAACTAGTACGCCACCATCTTTGGCGCGTAGAGGGAAAATATGGCCTGGAGAAATAACATCATTAGGCGTGCTGGCTGGGTCTACAGCGACTTGAATAGTCCTTGCTCGATCGGCAGCTGAAATTCCGGTTGTTACGCCAGTTCTCGCTTCAATAGAAACTGTAAACGCAGTTTCATATTGAGAACGGTTATTACGAACCATCATCGGTAATTGCAAGCGATCAAGATCTTCACCGGTCATAGATAAGCAAATTAAACCGCGAGCATGTTTAACCATAAAATTAATCATTTCAGGAGTAATTTTTTCAGCAGCGATCACAAGATCGCCTTCATTTTCACGGTCTTCATCATCGACCAAAATAAGCATGCGTCCTTGCCTGATTTCTTCTATTGCTTCTGAGATAGGCGCAAATGGACTCATTTGAGTTAGCCTCCATTAAGAAATGCGAGCTGATGCGCAACGATACGCGCTAAATAATCAAACTCAACATTTACTGCATCATTTATATTAAGTTTAGATAAATTGGTACGGTCTAAAGTATGGGGAATTAACATAACATTAAAAGATTGAGGGCTCACGGAATTAATTGTCAAACTAACGCCGTTAATGGTAACGCTGCCCTTTTTAATAAGGAACCGATATTGTTCTTCAGTAAATCCAGAAAAAGTAAGTTCAATAAATTCAGCATGCTCTTTTTTGTCACTCACAATTAAAACATTATCAACATGCCCCATGACAAAATGACCGCCTAATCTATCACTTAATTGTAACGCTCTTTCTAAATTAACTAATTTGCCTTTGGAAAAATATTTAGCAGTTGTAACGCTTAGCGTCTCAGGTGAAAGGTCACAGCTAAAAATATTGTCCTGGAAAGTAGTAACAGTTAAACAAATACCATCAACTGAAATGCTTTCACCTAAAATTAAATCATGAAATTCGGATTGAATTTGAAGTTGCATTGCATCTGGGTGATGCTGCACTGAAATAATTTGGCCAGGATGAGACACAATTCCAGTGAACATAAGGATGACTCCTAAATATTTTTATTGTGCTTTAAGACAATGCATTATAACTAAAAAATTTAGGAATATTCATCCAAAATTAATGTGCATTTGGTTCAAAACCACGAAATTTAATAACTGTAACTTGTTCAGTACGAACAACTTCATCATCTTTTGTTGATTCGACATTCTTTTGCACTACATCGCCATGTAAACGTGCATTATTTGTGGTTTTAACTTTAAATAAGCCGAGACGAGAATTACCGTTGCTGTCTGCATATAATTCTTTTCCAGATGAAAACACGCCTGCGCCATGTGATTTATCTTTATTTTTAGGATTATTACTTTTGATATGAGTATCTACTGCATTTTTTAAAGTTTTAATACAGCGTCTAAACTTTTCGGATACGTCGTTCTGTTCTGAACCATCTTTGTAATTTCGCTTAATAGCAGCGTCTATTTTTTTATAATCAATAACACCATAATAAAATTGTCCTACTGGTAACCATTTTGCTTTTAATCGATAAACATTTTGACCATACTTTTCTTTCAATTTTTTTAATTTCCAATCATTTTCAATTGCATTGTTATTGCAGGACGTTTTTTCTGTATTTGATCCTTCATGAGAATTTAATTCTTCTGCTAATTTTACTTTTGGTTTTGGTGTAGCTGATATTTTTGCTGAAGATTTATTCCAAAATGACATTAAATTTGTAATTGATGTAGTCGTATTTTCATACGCATTTTGTTGGCTTGATGAATCTTGTTTAGCAGTTGTTTTTAAAAATTGGTTTTCATCTGTACTTTTATTCAAACATTTATGAAGTTTTTTTTGTGTTACAAGTTGATAACCATCAACATGAACACAATTTTCTTGCACAGTTACATTCTCGTTGCCATATAACTTTAATAATTGCTCAGTCAATGATTGTTTCTCAGATTCATTGAGTGATGTTATGTCTAAAATATATTTTAGCGATGTCTCATCACCTAATTTAAAACATTCCCATGAATTTTCAGGAAGTTTAAAAAGTTTTGATGATATTAAATTTAATTGCTGTAATTTTTTTGCTTTAAATTCTGATAACTTTGCTAGTTGCAATAAATTTTCTTGCAATGAAGCAACCACTTTCTCAAGTTTTTTATTTGAAAAATGACGATGATCTAAAATAAAAATAATATTTTCCTGTGGGGCTGGCATAACTGGACAACCACTGCGGGTCAGCGCAATTGCGACTTCAGATATAAATTTGTTTCTTGAAATTTGATACTCTATTCCATTCAACCCAATCTTAATTTTGGAATTTTTATGAGTAAATCCAAATGTCCATCCTACAAACTGACCTTTTCCATTAAACACTCGTTTCAATAAATTACCGTGGTTAAAAAAACAACGCGCCAATTGCTTTTCGCTTGTTTTTATATAGTCATTTATTTGAGCAATTCTTTCATTCTCACTTAGAAAATATCCAAAATACGGTAAAATTTTATGCTTATTGAAAAAGTAAGCTAATGCCATTGCTTGTGCAAAGTAAGCAAAGCTTTCAACAAAAGGCCCTAATCTTGCGTTTGTGTCACTGCTTGAATTTAGAAACTTATGAAAAAGAAAGTAGAAATAATAAAAACTGAAAGTTATTAAAATTGCGAATGCAAAATATTCTACTTGTCGATTCACCACAGCTACTACATTTAATATTTTTTTACGTCTTTCTAGCAATGATACGTCTTGTTTGTAGAAATTCTCTGGTTGAATAGGATGAATTAAAATATCTAGAGGTAAACGTTCTTTCAATTCAACAAGTAATTTATTTGCAACGTAAGGATAAAATAAAAAGCTGTTTTGAACAACAAATATTCCAACTAAACTAACAGGTAAAAGGTTATCGATAAGAGTGGTATATAACAGTGAATCATATTTCTTTCGATTATCAGAATAAATTCTATAAACTTCACCCCAGTGAGTCTCTTTTGCGGTAATGTTTTCTGTAGCTTTAACTATAAGTGCATCAAATTCTGTATCGGATAATTTACCTTCTTTCCACGTTTCAATTAATTTTTCTTTATGTGCAGTAGCTTCATCAAAATATGCTTTAGCTTCATTCACTCGCTGGTTATCTTCTTCTTTATAAGGATTTTTAGCTGCAGCAAGTTGCAATTCATAGTACTGAAGTAAAAACCAGCTCAAAACATACAAATTAAAAAATTTAGAAATACAAACTGCCGCGATATCTACTCCACAATCAATACTTGATTCAATAGATCGAATGTGGCCGAAAATTTGCGAATTTAAAGAAATTAGTTTTTCTTTTCTTTCTTGCTCTTGCTGATCTTTATTTAGAAGTTGTTTTTCAGGTTTCATAAAAAATTTATTTAATTAAAAAATAAGTAATATTTTAACTAAAAAACCTTAATAATTTATGAATTTTCTATCTTTTATAAATAATAAAAACTGAAATAGAATCAACCGTATTAAGATTGAAAATAAAACAAAGCATGAATTGCCTTCATATCCATTAACCTTCAAGGAACGAGGGACTTTAATGAAGAATGAAAACGCTACTTCAAAAGAAATTTCTTTTTTCAATCATCCGGATCAGCTCACTGTATTACCCATAGAAATTTTTAATTATTTATCAACATTTCTCGATTGGCCGGCTATCACGAGACTCATGCAAACTGGTTCTAAATATTATAAATTTTTTAAAAAAGAATTTGATCGACACATTATTTTTTTGAGATTTAATAATTACGCTTTATCGCATGGGCTTTTTGCCAAACCCACTTTTAAACTTGAAGATACACACGAAATAATTTTAAAAAAAATTCAGTATATTCAAGATCCATTATCGCAACAAATAGCAAAAGCAGTTTTAGAGAATGATGTATCTACTTTTAGTAACTTGTGTCAAAAGCACTTTAATTTATTAGAAAATGAATTGAATCAAGAATTAGAAGAACAACACATATTTATTCTAAGTGCATTATTTTTATTGGCGATTGGGCCCCGGCCTTTATTTCGACAAATTGCGTGGCAGTAAAAATGAAAAAAAATAGGTGTTGATGAATCAAAATTAGAAGAAACAAATTTTGAACTACCAAAATTTTATTATTTAATTTCATTTTGTTTGTACTGCAATCAAAATGCTAAATTAAATTTATTATTAAATAAATTAACAGAAAAATTTCTTGAGCATAATTTTGATAATGTCGACACTCGTTTCTACTCTCTTCTTTTACGTTATTTTGCTATCGCAATAAAATTGAGGAATTTTAAAGCCGTAAAAATTATCAACTCACATTATTTCAAATATGCACAGAAAAACCTTGTGAGCGAACAGCATTATTTAAGTGCAATAAAAAACGTAGATTTTGATTTAATTCTGTTATTAATGATTGTAGAAAATAACTTACCTTACTCTCTAGAACAAAATAATTTCAAACCACCGCAACTAAACATAATTTATTTACAAGCAATTTTCGAAAAAACATTTCGCATTATAAAAATTAATAATGAATTTTATTTTTTGCATCAGCTTTATAAAAAAATGTTAGCGCTAACACCTCATCCTAATAAATTAACAATAGATTTAGTGTTCTTTGCCAAACAAATATCTCTTGTTACTGTAAATAAAATGCAGACGTTACTTAAGTTTTGGATTGAACAAAAAACTAGAATTGAATTCATAAATTTTGAATATTTTTGTCATTTAATGTTCAGGTTGGGTTCCATACATGGATTAACAATTATTGTAAAATTAGCGACAATTTTTGATTTAAAATTCTATTTTACTAAACAGCAGCCGCAAATTTTATTTGAAAGCATGAATGCAATATATGAAAAGTACCAGCATATTAATATATTGAAACCTTATTTTGAATTTGCTGAAAATGTAGAAAAACAATTTGGCATTTCTTTTTTTATTGATTATTTCAAATTGCATTTATCTGAAATTATTATTCCTCAAAATCCATTAACACAAAAAGCACAAGAAATGTTTTTAGCTCGGTATCAATCTACAATCGTGGAAACACAGGAGCATTCAAAAGAAAGCCTGAATGAAATTCAACTTAGAAATTGAATTCAATTGCTATTTCATTTTTGAAAGGATAAAACTTTGTTTCTTTAGCATGTGTTAATTGTGCAGATGCTAAAGAAAAAGTAGCCGTTGCATCTGCTTGTAAAATTTTTGGCGCGATATAAATAAATGCTTGCTGTAATAAGTGTTTATTTAAGAATGCTTCAAAACAATGTCCGCCAGCTTCAACCCAAAGCTCATGACAACCATCTTTACCAATACTTTGTAAAACAGCTTGAAGATCAAGTTTATTATCGTGTACAGGAATTTCACGACATTCAATATTTTTACTTTCTAATTCATCTAGACGTTTTGTAGCAACATTTTGTTCGTGAAATAACACGATCTTTTTTGCAGTTTGAAAAATAAGCTTGTCGTCAGAAATTTTTAATGTTCTATCAAGTATATAAATTGGTTTAGAAATAACTTGATTATCTACTCGAACATTCATTTGTGGATTATCAATTTGAATTGTTTTTGCTGTCGTTAAAATAGCATCAGAACGTAATCGTTTTAGATGGGTAAATTTTTGTAATTCTTCACCAGTAATTTGTACACGCTCGCCATTTTTTCCTGCAATTTTGCCATCAAGCGATAATGCGAGTTTGGCAGTAACAAAAGGTAGTTTTGTGTTTATCCAGTAATCATAACTTTGATAAAACAAATCAATTTCAGGTAAAAAAAGTTTTTTACAAATAATATTTGCTTCTAATAATTTTCTTTGACCTTGCCCATACACGATAGGATTAGGATCTTGATAACCAAAGTAAACTTTTTTAATTCCAGATTGAATAATTCGATCAACACAAGGTGGGGTTTTGCCGAAATGACAACAAGGTTCGAGTGTAACGTAGAGCGTTGCACCTTCTGCTTCATTACCTATTACATCAAGTGCCACAATTTCAGCATGTCGTGTACCTGAACCTTGATGAAAGCCAGTTGCAATAATTTGATTGTTTTTCACAATTACTGCCCCAACGGCAGGATTTGGTGCACACAAACCTCTGCCCTTTTCGGCTTCTTTTAACGCTAACTGTAAATATAAATAATGTTGATTATCCAAACGCGTTTAACCCAGTTAAATAACGTCCTACGATTAAATGATGCACGTTATCTGTACCTTCATAAGTAAATACAGATTCTAGATTTGCCATATGACGAATAACGCCATATTCCAAACTAATTCCATTTGCACCTAACAAATTACGCGCCATACGCGCGATTTTTAACGCTTCTCGACAAGCATTCATTTTTGCTAGCGAGACCATTGAAAACGTATCTTTTCCAGCATCACGTAATTGTCCTAAACGAAGGTTCATACACTGCGCTTTGACAATTTCGTTAAAAATATCCACTAAATCTTTTTGGACTAATTGGAAGGAAGCGACCGGTTTATCGAACTGTTTCCGCTCTTTAGTGTACCTAAGCGCTGTTTCAAAACAAGCCATTGCAGCACCCATTGCACCCCAAGCAATGCCATATCGCGCCTGAGTCAAGCATCCTAGAGGGGCAGCTAATCCCTTTTCGCTACCAGGTAAATAATGGCTATCTGGCACAAAACAATTTTCAAAGACCAATTCACCGGTTATCGACATTCTTAAGGACATTTTGTTTTTAATTTCGTTACGTTTAAACCCTGGGAAACTTTTTTCAACGATAAAACCACGAATACCATCTTTAGTTTTTGCCCATACGATTGCTAAATCAGAAATTGTGGCATTCGTAATCCACATTTTGGCGCCGTTTAATGTCCAACCGCCATCTACTTTTTCAGCTACGGTGCGCATGCTAGCTGGATCTGATCCTGAATCTGGTTCTGTTAAACCAAAACAACCAATCAACT
The DNA here is from genome assembly GCA_964645885.1 of uncultured Gammaproteobacteria bacterium. Lineage (GTDB taxonomy): Bacteria > Pseudomonadota > Gammaproteobacteria > CAZYCO01 > CAZYCO01 > CAZYCO01. The sequence goes on along the minus strand of CAZYCO010000002.1, from coordinate 35,666 downwards.
CACCACGAGCCATTTTAGGTAGAAATTGTTTTCGTTGTTCTTCATTTCCATATTTGTATATTGGAAACATACATAATGAACTTTGTACTGATGCAAAACTACGTAAGCCACTATCGCCACGTTCTAATTCTTGGCAAGCAAGTCCGTAAGCTGTGTAACTTGTACCACTACCACCATATTGTTCTGGCAAGGTCATGCCAAATAATCCAAGTTGTGCCATTTGTGGCACCCATTCCATAGGAAAATGTGCATTTTCATAAGCATCTGCTAATTTTGAGCTAACAGATTCATCCACCCATTTACGAACAGTGTCACGGATTAATTTTTCTTCATCGTTATACAATTCATCTAGTAGTAAAAAATCTTCCATATCAATCTCCTTTCTTCATACTCTCCTTCTCACGCTTTGCGGGAGAGGATGCCCACGCTTGTCGTAGACGGATGAGGGTTCAGTTAAATTAAATAATCAAACAATCAAAAATTTCTTACTTTTACTTTTTTCAGAAATTAAATCTAAAACACCTTGCACAATATCATCGCGACTTGGCAATACATATTTCCAGGCATCGCCTAAAGGAATAAAACTATCATGACCGCAAATACGTTTTATTTTTGGGATTTTTGGCAATTTTTCCATTAGCAAAGTAAATAGTGCTTCACTAACAGATCCTGTTTTTCGACACTCATCTACGATCAAAATATTTTTTGCATGTGCAACGTGCTGCAAAATGGCTTGTTCCGGTAGTGGTGACAACCAATGTAAATCTATTATTTTCAATGATAGATTTTTTTTCTGTTTCAAAATTTTTTCTGCTTGGCGTGATAAATAATAACCATTGCCGTAAGTTAAAATTACTGTTTCTGCATCAGGATCACCAACTGCACTAACCTCTCCAAATGCAATCGTTTCAGTTGGATTTGGATAATTAAATAACCATTCTTGATCGCCTGCTTCATGTAAATCTTTTGTCATGTAAAGTGCAATTGGTTCAATAAATACAACAACACGTTGTTCTTTTTCTGCGAGTTCAACACAAGTACGAAGTAATTTTGCAGCATCACGACCATTTGAAGGTACAGCAATAATGACACCTGGAATATCACGTAAAACTGCAATTGAATTGTCATTATGGAAATGGCCACCGAATCCTTTTTGATAAGCCAAACCAGCAATTCGTACAACCATTGGATTGGTAAATTGCCCACTTGAAAAAAATGATAATGTTGCAGCTTCACCACGAATTTGATCTTCTGCATTGTGCAAGTAAGCTAAAAATTGAATTTCGGGTATGGGTAAAAAACCATTATGTGCCATACCAATTGCTGTTCCTAAAATTGTTTGTTCATCAAGCAAAGTATCGAATACTCGGGATGCACCAAAACGTTTTTGTAAATCAGCAGTTACACGATACACGCCACCTTTCTTGGCAACATCTTCACCAAACATCACCACATTTGGAAAGCGCAACATAATATCTGTTAGCGCATTGTTGATATGTTGCTGCATCGTTCTTTTTTCATTCAATTGTACATACTGTTCAGCAAAAATTTCTTTACGTTGTTCTTCAGTTGGAAATACTGGAAGTTGTAGTTCTTTCTTTGGAGGAATAACAGAAGACATTACTTCTTCAGCACTTTGTAAACGTGGTGAATGATTTAATTCTTCTGCTATAGCTGAAACTTTTTCACGTATGGTTTGGTATAGATGAATAATATCTTCTGCACTTAAATAACCTAATTCAATTGCAATACGTGCGCTATGCAATAATGGATCTTGAAATTCATTTGCTTCAATCTGGTTTTGCTTCAAATAATGAAATTCAATATCTGAACCAGCATGTCCCATTAATCGCACACATTTCATATGCAGAAATACAGGTCTTTTTTCAATACGTGCAACATGTTCTGCTTCGCGCGCAGCAGAAAGAATAGATGCCATATGCAAACCATCGGCTTCAATATAATGAATTGCTTCACGATTTTGTATTGAATTTCTAACCCAATCATTTGGTGTAGCAACTGAAATACCTATTCCGTTGTCTTCACATATAAAAACTAGAGGTAGTGGATAACGTTGATGTGCTAACCAATGTGCGGTGTTAATAGCACCTTGCGCTGTTGAATGATTGAGTGATGCATCACCAAAGCTACATAAGACTACGCTGTCATGTGGCAGAGCCGCATTAATTTTTAAAGCTTTTGCGCGTGCAATCGACATCGCCGTGCCAACTGCTTTCGGTAAATGAGATGCAATGGTGCTAGTTTGTGGTGGAACAGATAAAGCTAAACTACCGAATACTTTATGACGTCCAGCTGATATTGGATCGTATTTTGAAGCGAGCAACGATAAAAGTTGATCTCGAATTGGGTCGATTTCTGGCACTAATTTGGAGCGTTGGATCATAAATGCAGCGCTACGGTAATGAAGGAATGCCATATCACCAGTTCTAAAACATGCTGCTATTGCAGCATTACCTTCATGACCGCTACTACCAATTGTATAAAAACCTATGCCTTTTTCTTTTAAATCACGTGCTTTTAAATCGATGTGACGACTAATGATCTGGGACTCAAATAAGCTTAAAAAGATTACGCGATTAAGTTGACTACAATCTACTGATGAAAGACGCGGTGCTGGAAATTTTTGTTCTTTCACGTATTTAATAAAGTTTTCATCCACGACTTTAGCGCGATCAAGCATAGGGTTAGATTCCTTACTGTCCCAAAATGATGGCGAATTAAGGCATAAATTCGAGCTGCTGTCAGTACTCGAATACTTGAAATTCAGGCTGAAAATTAAGAAAGATTAATTTAGTTTTCCCGTAACAATTCATTAATACTAGTTTTAGCTCTAGTTTTTTCATCGACTTGTTTAACTATGATTGCGGCATAAAGACTATGGCTACCATCTTTTGATGGTAGATTTCCAGGTACGACAACTGAGCCGGCAGGAACGCGGCCATATGTAACATCACCCGTTACACGATTATAAATGCGTGTACTTTGTCCTATGAAAACGCCCATTGAAATGACCGAGCCTTTTTCAATGATTACACCTTCAACAATTTCGGATCTAGCGCCAATAAAACAATCATCTTCAATAATAGTTGGATTTGCTTGAAGTGGTTCTAATACACCACCAATGCCTGCGCCCCCTGAAAGATGTACGTTTTTACCTATCTGCGCACAAGAACCAACAGTCGCCCACGTATCAACCATTACACCACTATCAACGTATGCCCCAATGTTAATATATGACGGCATTACTATTGTATTTGGACCAATAAATGCACCTTTACGGACACAAGCATGTGGAACAATACGCGCACCTTGTTCTTGAAATTGTTCTAAAGAAGTTTCTGAAAATTTAAGTGGAACTTTGTCATAGAACTTAGTAAATCCAGCATCCATGACTACATTATTGTGAATTCGAAAATAAAGCAGGACTGCTTTTTTTATCCATTGATGGGTAACCCATTCGTTATTAATTTTTTCAGCGACGCGAATTTTTCCAGCATCAAGTAAGTGAATAGTTTGTTCGATGGCATTAAATACATCTTTTTCTACAGTATTAGCGGTTATATTATTTCTTTGTTCAAAAGCAGGTTCGATAATTGATTGTAATTCGAGCATGGCAAATTTCCTTTAAAACTATCGCCAGCAAAACCTGGCTTAAATTGATTATTTAAAATTTTATATCTTGATGCTAGTTTTAAAATAGAAATTTAATCTCTGCCAAATAATTTTAATTTTAGATGAGTCATTGCTTGATTATGAATTTGGCAAATTCGAGATTCACTTACACCTAAACGCACGCCAATTTCTTTTAAACTTAATTCATCATCATAATAAAGCTTTAAAACATTGCGTTCACGTTCAGTTAGTTTTTGCATGCCTTTGATTAATAAAAAATAAAAATTTTGAAATTGAGCATCTTCAAATGGATCATTTGCTGGATTACATAGAACATCTTCCAAAGGAACACCATCTTCGTTAGCAGCTTCATCAAAATTACAAACACGTTTTGCATTCTGTTCAGAAAGTAATTTTCTATAGTCGGAAATGCTTACATGCATAGCTTGAGCGATTTCATTATCATGCGCATCCCGTCCTAATTCGCTTTCAAGCTGCGATGTAATTTGTTCTAAGCGACGTGCATTACGATGTACAGAACGTGGTAGCCAGTTTTCTTTTCTCACTTCATCGAGCATAGTGCCTCGTATACGAATCACAGCATATGTATCAAAACTTGCACCCTTTTGGGGATTGTAATTTTTAGCTGCAACTAATAATCCCACCATGCCAGCCTGTAATAAATCATCTAATTGAATACATTTAGGTAATTTAGAAAGCAAATGCTGAGCAATTCGTTTAATCAATGGCATATAATTTTTAATTAATTTTTCAGCATTTTCTTGCTCTAGTCGTCCTAACGCAGATTTTGTTCTCACGGTTTCCCTTGTCCTTACTCTTAAACAAAATAGATCGTTTTATATATTAAGGAATAGAACATTAGTCTTGAAATTGCCAATTCAAAGGTCGAAGCAGCCTTTAAATAAATTTGATAATTTCACTTAAATTGGGGTATTTAGGCTAGTTGCTGATTAAAATATGTACAGACATGTATAAAACGACATTATGGAATTATTAAAAAATATGATGCTTATATCTGTTGAATTAAGCTTGATGTGTCAAAGTTGCTATACGAATACCAAACATAATTAAAAGGCCGCCCATCAACTTAGTCAAAAATGTTTGTAATTTATTGAAGAATTTTGTCATTTTGTGATGAGTTAAAAATAATGATAACCCGCTAAACCAAATAAAATGTATTAATGCAATTTCAATTGCATATCCAATTTGGAGCACTAATGATGTATTAGGCTTAACTACAATTGTAAATAAAGCTAAAAAAAACATAATAGCTTTTGGATTCAATACATTACACAAAAAGCCTTGTTTAAATGCCGCCAATTCTGAAAATGATTTTACAGATGTTTTTTGTATATTCTGAATAGAAGAACTTTTAGCAAATAAACTTTGAATTCCTATATAAATCAAGTAACTAGCGCCTATATATTTAATAATATTAAACGCTAACAATGATTTCGAAATTATAATTGCTAATCCCATAATGCAATAACTGGCGTGGAATAACATACTGCAGGAGATGCCAAGAGATGTAAAAATTCCTGCTCGTCTTGAATAAGCTAAAGAATTTTTTACAACCATCGCAAAATCTGGACCTGGGGAAATAGCAGCAAGAATGATTAATAAAGTAATACCAAAGAATTCTCCCATTGCGCTATCTCCAAAGTTCGTATACCAAACAAATAATTCAAACAAAAAAGCCTGCTAACGCAGGCTTTTTTGATTTTATTCAACTTCAGTAGGAACAATTAAATCACCGTCTACCCATTGCACTATCGCCATTGGCGCTGCATCACCTTTTCTATATCCACATTTTAAAATTCTTAAATATCCACCTGGACGATTTTTAGAACGTGGAGCAATTTCTTTAAAAAGTTTGGTAACGATATCTTCATTTCCTAATCGAGCAAAAACCAGTCTACGTCTTGCAACTGTATCTACTTTTGCCATTGTAATTAATTTTTCTACTAAAGGACGTAGTGTCTTAGCTTTTGGAACTGTAGTCTTAATAGTTTGATATTTAAATAACGACACTGCCATATTTCGTAACATCGCAGCACGATGCTCTGATCTACGATTTAATTTTCTTCCGCTATACCCGTGACGCACGACTCAATCTCCACTAATTTATTGATGATTATCTTGATTTTCTTTTAAATTTGGCGGCGGCCAATCATCTAACTTCATTCCAAGCGATAAAGAATGAGAAGCTAAAACACTTTTAATCTCATTAAGTGATTTTTTTCCTAGATTTGGAGTTTTTAATAATTCAACTTCACTTCTAGTTACAAGGTCACCTATGTAAAAAATATTTTCAGCTTTTAAACAATTTGCTGAACGAACTGTCAATTCTAAATCATCTACAGGTCGCAATAAAATTGGATCCATACTAGGTTTTTGTACGGGGCTCAATCTTTGTTGCTCTTGCTTTAAATCCACAAACGATGATAGTTGGTGTTGTAAGATTGCAGCTGATGTACGAATTGCTTCTTCTGGATCAAGCGTACCATCTGTTTCAAGATCGATAATTAATTTATCTAAATCAGTTCTCTGCTCAACACGAACACTTTCAACAGTATATGCAACTTTACGCACTGGACTGAAAGCAGCATCTAACTGGAGTGAACCAATTTTTTTATTTTCATCAACATTCACTCGTTCTGAAACAGTAGAATAACCACGACCACGCGCAATTCTAATACGCATACCTAAATTACCGCTTTCAGTTAAGTGAGCAATAACTAGATCTGGGTTTACAATCTCAACATCATGTTCTACTTCAATGTCGCCTGCACGTACAATACCTGGCCCACTCTTTTTAAGAGTAAGAGTTGTTTCGCTTTTACCATGCATTTTAACTGCAAGGTTTTTTAAGTTAAGAAGGATATCTATAACATCTTCTTGAACACCAGGGATAGTTGAATACTCATGAAGCACGCTATCAATTTCTACTTCCACTACAGCACAACCGTACATAGATGAAAGCAAAATTCTTCTTAACGCATTTCCGAGTGTATGACCAAAACCTCGTTCAAATGGTTCTAATGTAATAATAGAATGTCGTTCATTAATTTTTTGAACGTCAATTTTTTTTGGTACTAAGAAGCTAGACACATCAAAAGACATGGATCAATTTCTCCCACGTTACTTCGAATAAAGCTCAACCACGAGATGTACATTGTAGTCTGGTGGTAAATCAGTCATCGTTGGTATTGCTTTGAAAGTTCCTTTCATTTTTTGAACATCAACGTCAATCCAATCACAAACTGCTTTTTGCACAGATAATTCTAATGCAGATTTAATTCGTAATTGATTTTTAGATTTTTCCCTTATTTCAATCACATCACCTGGAGAAACTTGATAAGAAGGAATATTTACAATATTTCCATTAACTAATATTGAGCAATGCGATACTAACTGACGAGCTTCCGCTCTTGTAGTTGCAAAACCCATACGATAAACAACATTATCTAATCTTCTTTCAAGAATAAGCAAAAGATTCTCGCCTGTTGAACCTTTCATTTTAGTTGCAACATGATAATAACGGCGAAACTGACGTTCCATGACTCCATAGATACGGCGTAATTTTTGCTTAGCGCGTAACTGCTTAGCATAATCTTTTAAATGAACGCCTTTAGAACCGTGTTGTCCTGGTGGAACATTAACACGACCTCTACATTTAGAACTTAAGGGACGTACACCAATCAAGCCTAAATCTGTCATTTCACGTCGCGCGATTTTACATCTTGGACCTAAATAACGAGCCATATGCTAAAACCTCCTACTGGCTATACACGACGTCTTTTACGTGGTCTGCAACCGTTATGTGCTATCCCAGTTCCATCACGTATTTCTAAAATCTTAAAACCTAATGCAATTAAAGCTCTAATACTTGATTCACGGCCAGGGCCTGGACCTGAAACAACTACACGAACTGCTTTTACTGCAAATTCTTCTTTAGCTGTAGCTCCTGCTTTTTCTGCAGCAACCTGAGCAGCAAATGGTGTACTCTTACGTGACCCACGAAATCCAGAGCCACCTGCGGTAGCCCAACATATAACGTTTCCCTGTAAGTCGGCAAAAGAAACAATTGTATTATTAAATGAAGCATGAACATAAACCATTGCCTCATTGACCACTCGCTTAGAGCGTTTACGAACACGCGCTGAGGACTGTTGTGATGTTGATGATTTAGATGCAACTGCGCCCATATTTAAAACCTTTAGAATATAAGTTTATTTTTTATCCGATCCTGCTGGTGCTTTAACCATCACAGATACTTTTCTACCTTTACGAGTTCTAGCATTGGTTCTAGTACGTTGTCCACGAACAGGTAAACCTTTCTTATGTCTTAAGCCGCGGTAACAACCAATATCGACTAAACGCTTGATATTCATCGCAACTTCACGTCTTAAGTCCCCTTCTACAGTATATTTAGCAAGTTCATTTCGAATTCTTTCAATATCTTCATCGGACAAACTACTAACTTTGTCGCTTGGGTTAATACTAACTGCATCACATATTTTTTTTGCAGTAGATACCCCAACTCCATAAATTGAAGTTAATGCAACCCATACGTGTTTTTGGACTGGAATGTTAATACCAGCAATTCGTGCCATTTATAATTTTCTCCAAAAAATTTAAACTAAGCCGCTAAAAAAGGTGGCGAAGTATATAAAACTAGCAAAAGCGAAGCAATGAAACTTTCACTCAAAATTACCCTTGACGTTGTTTATGTTTTGGGTCGCTACAAATAATACGTACTACACCTTTTCTTTTAACTACTTTACATTTTTTACATAATGGTTTTATTGACGCTCTAACTTTCATAACCTACTTTTGCTCCTATTTCATTTTAGAGATCAAGAAATACCCAATCCCTTAAAATTAGCTTTTTTCATTAATGATTCATATTGCAGAGAAATTAGATGTGCTTGAATTTGCGACATAAAATCCATTACAACTACAACAACAATTAATAAAGATGTTCCACCAAAATAAAATGGAAGATGCCAAATATACACAAAAACTTCAGGTAATAAAGATACTAAAACTAAATATAAAGAACCTACTAGAGTTAACCTAGACATAACACCATCAATATATCGTGCAGTTTGTTCCCCAGGACGAATACCAGGTAGAAATGCACCAGACTTCTTTAAATTATCAGCTGTTTCACGCGGATTGAATACTAGTGATGTATAGAAGAAGCAAAAGAATATAATTGCAGCTGAAAATAATACAACATACAAAGGTTCCCCGGGAGATAAAGCTAAACTTATATCAGATAGCCAACCAGTTGTATTACCGACACTAAAAAATTTCAATATAGTCGCAGGCAAAATAATAATGCTAGATGCAAATATTGGAGGGATTACCCCCGCCATATTAATTTTCAAAGGTAAATGACTTTTCTGCGCAGCATACATATTTCTACCTTGCATACGCTGTGCGTAATTAACTGTAATACGTCTTTGTGCTCTTTCCATAAATACGACAAATAGTGTTACGCCAAAAACAATTGCAACAATTAAAATAAATATTAAAACTTGAACCTGTCCTTGTCGAACCTGCTCCATTAGCTGAGCCGCGGCAGTTGGCAATCGAGAAACAATACTTGAAAAAATAATTATAGAAATACCGTTCCCGATTCCTTTTTCTGTAGCTTGTTCGCCAAGCCACATCAAAAACATAGTTCCTGTGACAAGAGTTAAAGTAGTAACAAAATAAAATTGAAAACTAGGTTCAAGAGCAATTCCTTGAGAAGCTAGCAATTTAGCCATTCCTAATGCTTGAATCAAAGATAATAATAATGTGCCATAACGAGTATATTGATTTAGCTTTCTACGCCCTTGCTCGCCTTCCTTTTTTAACTGCTCTAATTTAGGAAATACAGCTGAAAACAACTGCATAATAATTGAGGCTGAAATATAAGGCATAATTCCTAAAGCAAAAACTGTTAAGCGCAGTAATGCGCCCCCAGAAAACATATTTAGTAACCCAAGCAAACTATTCTTTTGCTGAGAAAAAAGTTCAAATAATTTTTGTGGATCAAGGCCTGGAACTGGAATATGTGCACCGACACGATAAACTACGACTACTAATAATACGAAAAGAAGTCTACGTTTTAACTCGTGAAGACCATTTGATTTAGATTTTCCTGTAACAAGAGATCCTTGCATCATAATTTAATCTTCAACCTTTCCACCAGCTTTCTCAATCGAAGCTCTTGCACCTTTAGAAACTGAAAGTCCTTTTAAGTGCAAAGTTGCACTAATTGAAGAATTACCTATAACCTTTACTCGCTCTATTACATTAGAAATAAAACGATATTGACGTAATATGTCCATGTTAATTGGGCTTTCTTTAATTTTCAAAAGCTCTTCTAAGCGAATTTCATCTACAGTTCTTGCAATTTTTGAACTAAATCCTGATTTAGGAATTCGTCTTTGGATTGGCATTTGTCCACCTTCGAATCCAAGACGACGGCCGCCTCCAGCACGAGCTAAAGCACCTTTATGTCCACGACCACATGTCTTACCCATTCCTGAACCAATTCCCCTTCCTAAACGAACTTTTTCTTTTTTAGCGCCTTCAGCAGGTTTTATTGTATTTAATTTCATTATGCCTGCTCCTTAATTTCGAGAAGATAAGAAACTTGATTAATCATACCTCTGATACTTGGATTATCTTCCAAAATAACAGTCTGATATAATTTTCTTAAACCTAAAGTTTGCACAGTTGCGCGATGTTTAGGTTGTTTGCCATAAAAACTTTTTTTCAATGTAACTACAATTTTCTTAGCCATGATTTACCCAATAATTTCTTCAACTGTTTTACCACGTTTTTCTGCTATAGACTCTGGTGTAGAGATATATTTTAATCCATTTAAAGTAGCTTTTACTACGTTAACTGGATTAGTAGAGCCAACACATTTTGAAAGAATATTTTGTATTCCAACTACTTCAAAAATAGCTCTCATTGCCCCACCTGCAATAATCCCAGTACCTTCACCAGCTGGTTGCATGATAACTTTTGTTGAACCATGGCGTGCAACGCAAGAATGTTGAATTGAAAAATTCGAATTCAGACGAATAAAAATCATATTTTTTCGTGCTGCATCTATAGCTTTTTGAATCGCTAATTGGACTTCTCTAGCTTTACCTAGCCCAATACCAAAACCACCATTTTGATTACCAACAACTACTAGTGCACCAAATCTTAAAATACGGCCACCTTTTACTACTTTAGTAGTACGAGAAATATTAACTACTTTTTCAACAAGGCCTTTTTGTTCTAAACCTTCGACTTGGATTTTATCGTCTGATTTTACTGATGTTTTTGCCGCTGTTTTCGTTGCCATGTTTTTACCTTTTTAGAAATCTAATCCGCCTTCTCTTGCCGCTTCAGCTAATGCTTTCACACGACCATGATATTTAAACCCAGATCGATCGAATGCAACTTTTTTAATTCCTAAAGCTAAAGCTTTTACAGCAAGAAGCTGTCCTACCTGTTTCGCTGCATCAATATTACCACCATATTTTTTCCCAAACTCTTTACTCAGTGAAGAAACACTGAGTAAAACAGTACCATCTGGTTTTATAATTTGAGCATAAATATGCTGTAGAGTTCTATGTACACTAATACGCTCCATCCCCAAACGTTGAATTTGCTTTCTAGTACGCTTTGCTCTACGTAAACGTGATTCTTTTTTGTTCATCGCCATTTTACTACTACCTAAAATTAATTACTTTTTCTTAGTTTCTTTACGGAGAATAATTTCTCCAACGAATTTAATACCTTTTCCTTTATAAGGTTCTGGTGGTCTGAAACTACGAATATCAGCTGCAACTTGTCCTAATAACTGTTTATTGAATGATTTCAAAATAATTAAAGTATTTGTAGGAGTTTCAGCAGTAACACCTTCTGGCAGTTTGTAATCGATTGGATGTGAGAAACCCAAAGACAAACCAATAGAATGTCCTTTAGCTTGTGCTCTGTAACCTACACCAACTAATTCCAATTGAATTTCAAACCCTTGAGAAACACCTTTTATTATATTATTCAAAATTGCTCTAGCTGTTCCAGCATACATCTTTGAATCAGTATCATTTTTATCAAATTGTACAGAAAGAATTTTTTCTTTTTTTCCACTAACACTTTCTTCAGCTGCTAATTCTGAAATAGAAACAGTAACTGCATGATGTAAATCAAAATTTAATGATCCTTTTGCACCTTTAATAGATACAGATTTACCATTAAGGTTAACTTCTACACCATTCGGTATAATAATTGGATTTTTTGCTACTCTAGACATGAATGGTTCCTTTAATTAAGCAACTTCACAAATAATTTCACCACCAAGTTTAGCTTTACGTGCGGCTTTATCTGTCATTAATCCTTTGGATGTAGATACAATTGCAATTCCAAACCCGCCCATTACTCTTGGCAATTCATCAGAAGATTTATAGACCCTGCAGCCTGGCTTACTAACGCGAGAAATAGTATCAATTACTTTTTTATTTTTATGATATTTCAATGTGATACTTAAGTCTGCCTTACCTTCTTCTTCAACTACTTCATAATTCACAATATACCCTTCTTCTTTTAAAACTTTAGCAATGGCTTGTTTCATTTTTGAAAAAGGCATATTCACTGTTGCGTGATGAGCACTTTGCGCATTTCTAATGCGAGTTAACATATCAGCAATAGGATCAGTCATGCTCATTGATTCATTCTCCAATATTTAGTAATTACCAACTTGACATACGTAAACCGGGAATAACACCTACCATTGCTAATTCCCTCAAGTGAATACGACAAAGACCAAACTTACCAATATAACCTCTTGGCCTTCCACATAAAGCACAACGATTACGAGCGCGGCATTCACTAGCATCGCGGGGTAATTTTCTTAATTTAATTTGTGCTTTCCGTATTTCATCATCTGAATATTTAAATCCACGATTATCAGCTACCTGACGTAATTCTTTTTTCAATTGATGATATTTGTTCGCTTTTTGTTTACGACGTTGCTCACGATAAATCATTCTTTTACAAGCCATGAGGACACAACTCCATATTACTTCTTGTCATCTAAATTATCTTTAAAAGGGAAATTAAATGCTTTTAACAATTTTGCAGCTTCACGATTTGTTTTAGCATTTGTAGTAATTGTTATATTCAAACCATGAATTGCTTCAATCTTGTCATAGTCAATTTCTGGGAAAACAATTTGCTCTTTTATTCCCATACTGTAGTTACCATAACCATCAAATGCTTTTACAGTTAATCCTCTAAAGTCTCGAATTCGAGGAATAACTATATTAATTAAACGATCTAAAAATTCGTACATACGTTTACGACGCAAGGTTACTTTACAACCTAACGGCATTCCTTCTCTAATTTTAAATCCAGCAATTGACTTTCTAGCTTTAGTAACTAATGGTTTTTGCCCCGATATTTTTTCTAAATCGGCAGCAGCAATAGTAATTGCATTTTTATTTGTAACAGCATCTTTCACACCCATACTTAAAGTTATTTTTTGTATAGATGGAACTTCCATAACTGAACCGTATCCCAATTCTTTCATCAATTGTTTTACGACAGTTTCTTGATAATGTTTTTGTAATCTAGCCATCTTCTTTCCTAGCTCTTAAATTTAAATTTCTACAACTTCGCCTGTAGATTTAAAGAATCTAACTTTTCTACCATCTTCTAAAATTTTAAATCCTATTTTATCAGCTTTTTGTGTAGACGGATTTAAAACTGCTATATTAGAAATATGAATTGGTTTCTCTTTTCTAATAATTCCGCCTGTTTTATTTAGATTCGGATTAGATTTTTCATGTTTCACAACAATATTTATTCCCTCAACTAAGGCATATTGTTGGCTATCCATGAGCTTACCAGTTTTTTTATAAAACCCTTTATTTATAATTTTAATTACTTTGCCTCTTTTTCCTTTATCTTTTCCGCTAATAACGATGACTTCATCGTCCTTTTTTATCTTTTGCATGACTTCCGACCTTTTATAAAACTTCTGCTGCTAAAGAAATAATTTTCATGAACTTATCTCTTAATTCTCTGGTGACCGGGCCAAAAATACGTGTTCCAATTGGCTGCTCTTGGTTATTTAATAACACTGCTGCATTACCATCAAAACGAATCACAGAGCCATCTCCTCTGGTTACACCAGACTTTGTGCGTACGACTAGTGCTTTAAACACTTCGCCCTTTTTTACACGAGAATTTGGTATTGCTTCTTTTACACTTACGCGGATTACATCACCTATATTTGCATAACGACGATGAGAACCACCTAGTACTTTAATGCACATTACTTCTTTTGCGCCGCTATTATCAGCAACTGTAAGCCTTGTTTGCATCTGAATCATTGTTTTCTCCGTTAACCGATACTATTTAAGCTTCAGTACCACTTAAAATCTTCACAAGTTCCCATGATTTGGTTTTAGAAATAGGTTTTGTTTCTTGAATTAATACTACATTACCTACTTGTGCTTGATTAAAAGGATCATGCACTTGAACTCTAGAAAGTTTCTTCACAAATTTTTTCCGCTAAAAGTCTTCTTCTGCTTTGTTTGATC
>CAZYCO010000002.1:20065-21398 GCA_964645885.1 uncultured Gammaproteobacteria bacterium | reverse complement strand
TTTAACTTTACGCTCAATTTGTACACTAATTGTTTTATCACTTTTATTACTAACTACCGTACCAGATAAAACTTGGACATTTTTAACTTTTTTTACTTCAGTATTCATGATTTACTGCCCGTTTTTTCCATAATTAATGTTTTGATTCGCGCAATTTCTTTACGATTTTTTGCAACTAGGCTAGTGTTAGTTAACTGTTTTGTTGCTAGCTGCATACGCAATTTAAATTTCGTTTTTAAATTCTCTACAAGTTGATTTTGTAACTCATTAATTGACATTTTTCTCAATTCAGATGCTCTCATTACATCACCGTCCGTTCAGCAAATATTGTTTTAACAGATAATTTTGCAGAAGCTAGTTTAAAGGCTTCAACCGCCAATTCCTTTGGAACACCATCCATTTCGAACATTACTGTTCCTGGTTTAACTCTCGCTTCCCAGAATTCAACACTACCTTTTCCTTTACCTTGACGAACTTCCAGAGGTTTTTTGGTAACTGGCACATCTGGGAAAATACGAATCCATACCTTGCCACCACGTTTTATGCATCGAGATATAGCGCGTCGAGCTGCTTCAATTTGTCGTGCGTTTAATCGGCCACTATTAACTGCTTTTAACCCATATTTACCAAAACTAATTTTACCGCCTTTAATAGCAGTTCCGCGCATCCTGCCTTTTTGCTGTTTTCTATATTTAGTTCTTTTGGGCTGCATCATGATATTTTGTCCTCGCTTTGGCTAGTAGCAAGTTGTTGTTTTTGCACTTCGCCCTTAAATATCCAAACTTTTACACCAATAATGCCGTAGGTTGTTTTTGAAACTGCGGTTCCATAATCAATATCAGCTCTAAAAGTATGTAATGGAACTCTTCCTTCTCTATACCATTCACTACGAGCAATTTCAGCACCACCTAATCGACCAGAAACACATATTTTAATACCTTGCGCACCTGCTCTAAGTGCATTAGTTACAGCTCTCTTCATTGCACGTCTGAATAAAATACGTTTCTCTAATTGTTGAGCAACACTTTCAGCAACTAATTTTGCATCAATTTCTGGTTTTCTAATCTCTTCAATTCGCAAGTTAACTGAAGTGACAGAAAGCATTTTTGTTAATTTTGCTCTCAATGTTTCAATATCTTCGCCTTTTTTACCAATAATAACTCCAGGCCTAGCTGTCGAAATAACTATTTGAAGATTTTTTGGTGCTGGTCTTTCAATTTTAATACGACCAATAGCTCCATTTGGACCAAATAGCTCATTCAAATATTTACGTATTTTATGATCATCATTTACCATTTCTGCGTAATTTTGTTTTGCATGCCATTTACTTTGC
>CAZYCO010000002.1:8817-19963 GCA_964645885.1 uncultured Gammaproteobacteria bacterium | reverse complement strand
ATATGACTACTTCTTTTTAAAATTCGATTTGCTCGACCTTTAGCTCTAGCAGCTATTCTTTTTAAGGGAGTAGATTGGTCTATTACCACAGTTGAAATCTTTAATTCATCTATATCTGCTGCATGATTATTTTCAGCATTTGCAATTGCAGACTCTAAAACCTTTTGCATAATCTTTGCTGCTTTTAATGTGCTAAATCTTAAAATTTGTAGAGCATGATCAACTTTCTTGCCTCTAATTT
The DNA here is from genome assembly GCA_964645885.1 of uncultured Gammaproteobacteria bacterium. Classification (GTDB taxonomy): domain Bacteria; phylum Pseudomonadota; class Gammaproteobacteria; order CAZYCO01; family CAZYCO01; genus CAZYCO01. The sequence continues at coordinate 19,722 of CAZYCO010000002.1, read as the reverse complement.
GATCAGCTACTAAACGCAATTTTTGCGGCGAAATACGTGCATTTTTTAATTTTGCTACAACTTCCATAAATTTTAACCTTTATCTTTTGAACCTGAAGCAGATCCACCAGTAGTTTTTGCTGCTTTACGATCCCCAGAATGACCTTTAAAAGTTCTTGTCGGTGCAAACTCACCCAATTTATGCCCGACCATTCCTTCAGTTATAAAAATAGGAACGTGTTGACGGCCATTATGAATAGCAATAGTGAAACCCACCATTTCAGGTATAATGGTTGATCTTCTAGACCAAGTTTTTATTGGTTTTTTATCTCCTGTTGAAAGAACTTTTTCAACTTTTACAAGTAAATGTTCATCAACAAACGGACCTTTTCTGACTGAACGTGGCACAGCTATTAACCTCTCTTCACAAAGAATTATTTGTCATCTCTTCTACGAACAATAAATTTATTGGTTCGTTTATTTTTCCGTGTTTTATAGCCTTTTGTTGCTATACCCCAAGGACTTACTGGGTGTCTTCCTCCCGATGTTCTACCTTCACCACCACCATGCGGGTGATCAACAGGGTTCATCGCAACACCTCGGACAGTAGGTCTAATCCCACGCCATCTTTTCGCACCTGCTTTACCAAAAGAGCGAAGATTATGTTCATCGTTACTTACTTCACCTATCGTTGCTTTACATTCGGAAAGAATTTTTCTCATTTCACCTGAACGTAATCTAACGGTTACGTATGTACCTTCTTTACCAATTAATTGAGCAGAAGCACCTGCAGAACGAACTAGCTGAGCACCACGTCCTGGTTTCATTTCAATACAATGTATAAGAGTTCCAACAGGAATTTGATTTAACGGTAAACAATTTCCTACTTTAATCGGAGATGTTCTACCAGATTGAACAACATCACCTGCATTTAAATTTTTTGGAGATACTATATAACGTCTTTCGCCATCAGCATAAAGAACTAATGCTATGTGAGCTGAACGATTAGGATCATATTCAATTCGTTCAACGCGGGCAGGGATGTTATCTTTGTCTCTTTTAAAGTCAATCAATCTATAGAGTCTTTTATGACCACCACCTTTATGTCTGATTGTAATACGACCTACGTTGTTTCTTCCTCCTTTTTTAAGAAGTGATTCAACTAAAGGTTTATGTGGTTCACCTTTATGAAGATGTTCATGGACAATTTTAATAACTCCTCGCGTACCTGGAGTAATCGGTTTTAATTCTTTTACAGCCATTATTCTGCACCATCAAAAACAATATCTTGACCTTCAGCCAAAGTTACATATGCTTTTTTCCAATCTTGATGTCTACCATCATATTGGCCAAATCTACATGTTTTCCCTTTTCTTCTAAGTGTCCGGACATCAATTACTTGAACATTAAAAAAGTTCTCTACTGCTTGCTTAATTTCAGCTTTATTAGCATCTAATTTAACTTTAAATGCGAATTGCCGATTTTTAAATTCGCCTAATTTAGCTGCTTTTTCAGTGACGCAAGGACCTAAAATAACTTGTGCGAGCCTCTCGAAATTCATGCTAGCACCTCTTCAAATTTCTTTAATATTTCGGGAGAAATAATTACCTTTTCAGAAGAAATTAAAACCACTGGATCAACTTCTGAAAAATCACAAATATTTACCTGAGGCAAGTTTCTAGAAGATAAATAAAGGTTTTCATCAAATGAATCTAATAAAAACGTAACCCTATTTGGCAACTCAGGTAACCAACTATTTACTTTTTGCAAAAACACCTTAGTTTTTGGTTCTTCAATCAAAATCTTATCAATTACAACTATTCGCTCTTGTCTAATTAATTCAGATAAGATTGAACGCATTGCACCTTGATACATTTTTTTGTTAACTTTTTGATTAAACTCTCTTGTTTTTGCAGCAAATACTTTACCACCACCACGCCATATCGGGCTTCTAATACTACCAGCTCTAGCTCGACCAGTTCCCTTTTGACGCCATGGTTTAATACCACCACCTCTAACTTCTCTTCGTGTTTTTTGTGCTTTTGTTCCAGAACGAATGTTTGTCATATAGCTTGTAACTACTTGATGAACAAGCGGTTCATTAAACTCACATCCAAAAACAGTTGGATTAAGTTCTAACTTTTTTGTTTGTCCAATAACATTAATATTAAGACTCATTGTTATGCTCCTTTACTCGAGCTTTTACTGCTGGACGAACAATTACACTTCCATTAATTGCTCCAGGTACGGCCCCTTTAACCAACAATAAATTTTTCTCAACGTCAATCTTTACAATTTCTAATGATTGGACAGTTCGTTGTTTGTTTCCCATTTGTCCAGCCATTTTTTTACCTTTAAAAACTTTACCAGGAGACTGATTTTGTCCAATTGAGCCCGGAGCCCTATGAGATAACGAATTACCATGGCTTGCATCTTGTGTTGCAAAATTATGACGTTTTACAGTTCCTGCAAAACCTTTACCTTTAGTAATTCCTGTAACATCAACTTTTTGGCCACCATTAAACTGATCAACTGAAAAAGCAGTACCTACAGTTATGGAGCGATCGCCGCCATCACCTTCGGAAGCATCTAGTTTTAACTTTTTTGCTTCTTCTGTCGTTAAACGGAACTCCCACAAACCTCTACCAGGCTCAACCTTCGCTTTAGCAAAATGCCCGATAATTGACTTGTTAAGTTTGGAAACTTTGCGACTACCAGTAGTAATTTGGATTGCATCATAACCATCTGTTAATTGTGTTTTTATTTGAGTAACACGATTAGCTTGGACTTCAATCACAGAAACAGGAATAGCTTCACCTTCAGGGGTGAAAACTCTCGTCATTCCGCATTTACGTCCTACTAGCCCGATTGCCATTGGAAACCTCTTCTAAATTTTCTTAGCTTCTACCTTCATCATTCAATCTAATTTGAACATCTACACCAGCAGCCAAATCAAGTTTCATCAACGCGTCAACTGTTTTATCTGTTGGATATTCAATTACTACTAATCGCTTATGCGTTCTTATTTCATATTGATCTCGAGCATCTTTATCTTTATGAGGAGAAACCAATATAGTTACTCGTTGAATACGAGTAGGTAGTGGAATCGGCCCAGATACATTTGCTCCGGTTCGCTTAGCAGTATTCACGATTTCCATCGTTGAATCTTCAATTAAACGGTGATCGAAACCTTTTAAAATAATTCTAATTTTCTGATTCTTTTTAACTGCCATAATATTTACTCAATAATACTAGAAACAACACCGGCACCAACTGTACGTCCGCCTTCACGTATCGCAAAACGTAACCCTTCTTCCATCGCAATTGGTGATATTAAGTTTACTCTTACCTCGATATTGTCTCCTGGCATCACCATCTCAACTCCTTCTGGTAACAGTACTTCACCCGTTACGTCTGTTGTTCTGAAATAGAACTGCGGACGATAACCTGCAAAAAACGCTGTGTGACGACCACCTTCTTCTTTCGTTAATACGTATACGCTTGCTGCAAATTTTGTATGCGGTGTAATTGAACCTGGCTTCGCTAATACTTGGCCACGTTCCACATCATCTCGCTTTGTACCTCTTAATAACACACCTACGTTGTCTCCCGCCATTCCTCGGTCTAACAACTTACGGAACATTTCTACTCCGGTACATGTCGTTTTTTGCGTTGGACGAAGACCAACTATCTCAACTTCATCACCTACTTTAATTTCGCCTCGTTCAATTCGGCCTGTTACCACCGTGCCTCGACCCGCAATTGAGAATACGTCTTCTATCGGTAACAAGAATGGTTTCGCTATGTCTCTTACTGGTTCGGGGATATAGCTGTCCATCGCATCTACTAATTTAAAGATTGATGGTTCACCTATCTCGCTCGCATCTCCTTCCAATGCTTTTAACGCTGAACCCGCTACCAACGGTACTTCATCTCCTGGGAAATCGTAACTGCTTAACAATTCACGTACTTCCATCTCTACCAATTCTAATAATTCTTTGTCGTCCACCATGTCTACTTTATTCAAATAAACAACAATGTATGGGACGCCTACCTGACGGGCTAACAAAATATGTTCTCTTGTTTGAGGCATTGGGCCGTCTGCCGCTGATACCACTAATATCGCTCCGTCCATCTGCGCTGCACCCGTAATCATGTTCTTCACATAATCCGCGTGGCCTGGACAATCTACGTGCGCGTAGTGTCTCTTATCTGATTCATATTCAACGTGTGATGTCGCGATCGTAATTCCTCGCGCTTTCTCTTCTGGCGCTTTATCGATTTGGTCGTATTTCAACGCTTCTCCACCAAATTTCTTCGATAACACTACCGTTATCGCTGCTGTTAGCGTCGTCTTTCCATGGTCTACGTGACCAATGGTCCCTACGTTTACGTGCGGTTTTTTCCGCTCAAATGTCGCTTTTGACATCGATTCGTCTCCTAATCACTAGAGTTTAATTTCTAATCTTTTTTAATAATTGCATCTGCTATGTTTGCAGGCGCTTCATTATATTTTGAAAATTCCATTGTATAGTTAGCTCTTCCTTGTGTTATAGAACGCAAAGCAGTTGCATAACCAAACATTTCTGAAAGAGGAACTTCAGCTTTAATGGATTTTCCAGCTGGAATGTCTTCCATCCCCTGGAGAATACCTCTACGACGATTTAGATCACCCATCACGTCGCCCATGTATTCTTCTGGAGTAGTGACCTCAACTTTCATAATTGGTTCTAGAAGAACTGGACTTGCTTTTAATGCACCAGCCTTAAAGCCCATCGAACCAGCAATTTTGAAAGCCATTTCGCTTGAGTCAACATCGTGATAAGAACCATCATAAAGAGTTACTTTGACGTCAACTACTGGATAACCAGCAATTACACCATTTTCCATTTGCTCTTTAATACCTTTGTCTACTGCAGGAATATATTCTTTTGGAATAGATCCACCAACGATGCCATTTACAAACTCATAACCTGTACCTGGATCTTTTGGCTCTATACGAATCCATACATGTCCGTATTGACCACGACCGCCTGACTGACGAACAAATTTACCTTCTTGTTCAACAGATTTACGAATAGTTTCACGATAAGCAACTTGGGGCTTACCAACATTAGCTTCTACGTTAAATTCACGTTTCATACGATCAACAATAATTTCAAGATGCAATTCTCCCATTCCTGAAATGATTGTCTGACCAGATTCTTCGTCTACACGAACACGAAATGATGGATCTTCTTGAGCAAGCTTACTTAAAGCAATACCCATTTTTTCTTGATCTGCTTTTGTTTTTGGTTCTACAGCAACAGCAATAACTGGTTCAGGAAATTCCATTTTTTCTAACGTAATTACCTTATCTACATTACATAATGTATCACCAGTGGTAACGTTTTTTAGCCCTACAGCTGCTGCAATGTCTCCTGCACGTACTTCTTTAATTTCTTCGCGAGTATTAGCATGCATTTGTAGAATACGTCCAATACGCTCATTTCTATCTTTTATAGGGTTATAAACAGTGTCTCCGCTACTCAAAACACCAGAGTAAACACGAAAATAAGTTAACGTACCTACAAAAGGATCTGTTGCAATTTTGAAAGCTAACGCTGAAAAAGGCTCATCATCAGATGATGAACGAGTGATTGAGCTACCTGCCGCATCATCTGCAATTCCATGCACAGGTGGAACGTCAGCAGGTGATGGTAAATATTCAATTACACCATCAAGTACAGCTTGAACACCTTTATTTTTAAATGCTGAACCACAAAAAACAGGGACAATTTCATTATTAAGGGTGCGTGCACGTATCCCTTGCTTTATTTCTTCTACAGTAAGCGTGCCATTTTCTAAGTATTTATTCATTAAGTCTTCAGAAGCTTCTGCTGCACTTTCAACAAGCTTTTCATGCCATTCTTTACATGCAGCTGCCATATTTGCAGGAATTTCTTTCTCATCGTAGCGCATACCTTGAGTAGAATCATCCCAGTAAATACTACGCATAGCTACGAGATCTACAACTCCTTCAAATGAATCTTCAGCACCAATTGGTAACTGAAGCGGAACTGGATTAGCTCCTAAGCGAGATTTAATCTGCTCTACAACACGCAAGAAGTTTGCGCCCATTCGATCCATTTTATTAACAAATGCAATACGAGGAACTTTGTACTTATTTGCCTGACGCCATACAGTTTCTGATTGTGGTTCTACACCACCAACAGCGCAAAATACTGCTACTGCTCCATCCAATACACGTAGTGAACGTTCAACTTCAATAGTAAAATCAACGTGGCCTGGCGTATCAATAATATTGATTCGATGAGATTCAAACTGTTTATCCATACCACTCCAGAAGCAAGTGGTAGCAGCAGAGGTGATTGTAATGCCACGCTCTTGCTCTTGAACCATCCAGTCCATCACAGCAGTACCTTCATGCACCTCACCTAATTTATGAGATACACCAGTATAAAAAAGGACTCGTTCAGTTGTAGTGGTTTTACCAGCATCGATATGCGCCATGATGCCGATATTTCTATAACGTCCTAAAGGAACTGTACGATTTGCCACAAAAACCTCTATTTATTTTGAAATTTGTTAAGTCCAACGGAAATGTGCAAAAGCTTGGTTTGCTTTCGCCATACGATGCATATCATCACGTTTCTTAATAGCGGAGCCTTTTTGTTCAAAAGCTTCCATAATTTCTGCAGCTAGTTGCGCAACCATGCCATGTTCACCACGAGATCTAGCAGCTTGTATCAACCAGCGCATTGCTAATGCAAAACTTCTTGAAGCTCTAACTTCAACGGGAACTTGATAAGTAGCACCGCCGACACGACGTGATCTAACTTCAACTGTAGGGCGAATATTTTCTAATGCTTGAGAGAAAATATCGAGAGCTCTATTACTAACTTTTGCGCTTTTGGATGAGCCTTCGCCACCATCTTGTTCGCCTTCTTGAGATTTTTTGCTCATTTTTTTAGCAACTAGCTCTAACGAACCATATACTACTTTTTCAGCAACCGATTTTTTACCGTCTGTCATTACACAATTAATAAATTTTGCTAACAGTTCATTACCATATACTGGATCCGGTAAAATTCTACGCTTTGCAACCACTTTTCTTCTTGGCATTGTTAGTTAATCCTCAGAAATTACTTATCTTTGTCTTTAGGACGTTTAGCACCATACTTTGAGCGCCCTCTACGACGATCATTAACACCTGCGGTATCCAAAGCACCACGAATAATGTGATAGCGAACACCAGGTAAATCTTTAACTGCACCACCGCGAATTAATACAACTGAGTGCTCTTGCAAATTGTGCCCTTCACCACCGATATAACTTGTTACTTCTCGTCCATTTGTTAATCGCACACGAGCTACTTTACGAAGAGCTGAGTTTGGTTTTTTTGGTGTTGTTGTATATACACGTGTACAAACCCCTCTTTTTTGAGGGCATTGTTCAAGTGCGCGTGTTTTTGATTTTTCCTGTTTACTCACACGAGGATTGCGCACCAATTGATTAATCGTTGGCATTTAATAACTCCAAAATCAGCAAAAATTCTTTTGAAACAAAAATATACATAAAAAAAAGAGGCGGCATTCTAATCACCGCCTTTTTTACTGTAAAGAGAAAGAATAAAATTTATTATTCTTTCTCAAAACTTTCATCAAGATTGTTCGTTATTATTTATATTTTCTTGATTTTTTAGAGCAGCACTTAATTCTTCTGCTGCACTTCCTTTCGAAAGTCCACCTTTTCCACCATTAACGTCCGCTTCTTGTTGTTCTACATGTTCTTTTATTTTTTGACGACGAGCTAAATGATAAGCTAAACCTGTCCCTGCAGGAATCAAACGACCAACGATTACATTTTCTTTTAGACCACGCAATCTGTCTCGTTTTCCATTTACCGCAGCTTCTGTTAAAACGCGAGTCGTTTCTTGGAATGAAGCAGCTGAAATAAATGATTCCGTTGCTAACGATGCTTTTGTTATCCCTAACAGAACCGGTTCATAACGTGCAGGTAATTTGTTTTCAGCTATCAAACGATCGTTTTCTTCTAAAACTAAAGCTTCTTCAATTTGTTCATCTTTTAAGAAACTTGAATCACCTTCATCGAGAATTCGAACTTTACGAAGCATTTGACGAACAATAACTTCGATATGTTTATCATTAATTTTTACACCTTGTAAACGATAAACATCTTGAACTTCATTCACGATATAACTTGCTAAGTTACCAACACCTAATAAGCGTAAAACATCATGTGGATTAGCAGGACCATCAGCTACTGTTTCACCACGCTCTACGTGCTCTCCTTCAAATACAGTCACGTGACGCCATTTTGGAATTAACTCTTCATGAACTGTGCCATCTAATCCGGTAATAACTAAACGACGCTTACCTTTTGTTTCTTTACCAAAACTTACAACACCTGAAACCTCCGCAAGAATTGCGGGATCTTTTGGTTTTCTAGCTTCAAATAAATCAGCTACGCGTGGTAAACCACCAGTAATATCTCTAGTTTTTGATGATTCCTGTGGAATACGTGCTATTACGTCACCAACGCCCACTTTCGCGCCGTCTTCAACACTGACAATAGCATCAGGAGGTAAATAGTAATGAGCAGGAATATTAGTTCCTGCAAGTGCTAAATCATCGCCTTTAGCATCGACCAATTTGATCATTGGTTTTAATTCACGACCACCAGCTGTACTACGTTGTTTTGGATCAGTTACAACGATATGCGTTAATCCAGTCATTTCATCTGATTGACGCTTCATTGTAACGCCATCAACTAAATCAACGAATTGAACTTGACCTGCTACTTCAGTAATAACCGGGTGAGTATGTGGATCCCATTCAGCAACAATTTGGCCTGGCTCAACATTATCACCATCAGAAATTGATAACGCAGCGCCATAAGGAACTTTATATCGTTCGCGTTCACGACCTTTTTCATCAAGGATCGTTACTGCACCAGATCGCGAAACTACAACTAAGTGACCTGCAGCATGTTTTACAAATTTAATATTATTAAATTTTACACGCCCTTTAGTTTTCACTTGAATATTGTTAACAGCAGTTGCTCTTGATGCAGCACCGCCAATGTGAAATGTTCTCATGGTAAGCTGCGTACCTGGTTCACCAATTGACTGTGCAGCAATTACACCAACAGCTTCACCAAGGTTTACAACATGCCCGCGAGCTAGATCACGGCCATAACAAAAAGAACAAATTCCATAACGAGCTCTACAGGTAATTGGAGATCGAACTTTAACTTGATCGATACCTAATTTTTCTAATTGCTCAACTAAATCTTCATTCAACATTGTGTTACGAGGAATAATGACAGTGTCATCATTTGGCATCGTAATATCTTCTGCTACAACTCGCCCCAATACACGTTCACGAAGTGGTTCAACAATATCACCACCTTCGATCATTGGTGTCATTAACAAGCCATCAAACGTTCCGCAATCTGGTTCATTTACAACCATGTCTTGTGCGACGTCTACTAATCGACGTGTTAAATATCCTGAATTTGCAGTCTTTAAAGCTGTATCAGCTAACCCTTTACGCGCACCGTGTGTTGAAATGAAGTATTGTAATACGTTCAAACCTTCACGGAAATTTGCAGTAATTGGAGTTTCAATAATCGATCCGTCTGGTGATGCCATTAAACCACGCATACCAGCTAACTGACGAATCTGTGCAGCAGAACCTCTGGCACCAGAATCAGCCATCATATAAATTGGATTAAAAGATTCTTGTCGTACAACTTCACCTTTCGCATCTTTAACTTCTTCGGTCGCTAATTTTTCCATCATTGCTTTTGCAACAAGATCATTGGTTCTTGACCAAATATCTACAACTTTGTTGTAACGCTCACCATTTGTTACTAGACCGGATGCAAATTGTGCTTCAATTTCTTTCACTTCTACTTCAGCTTGTTTAATGATGTCTTCTTTCGCTGAAGGAATAACCAAATCGTTAATACCAATAGAAATTCCTGAACGAGTTGCGTAACCAAATCCGGTATACATCAATTGATCTGCGAAAATAACGGTTTCTTTCAAACCAAGACGGCGATAACAAATATCGATTAACGAAGAGATCGCCTTTTTATTCATCGCTCTGTTTACTAAATCAAATGACATTCCTTTAGGTAAAATTGCGAATAACAACGCTCGTCCAACAGTTGTGTTTACACGACGTGTTTGCTCTTCTTTCTTACCATTTGGTAGCGTGACTTGTTCTGTAATGCGAACAGTAACTTTTGCATGTAAATCAACTTGCCCAGCATGATACATGCTATGCACTTCGTTAATATCTGAGAAAATCATGCCCTCGCCTTTAGCATTCACTTTGTCGCGAGTCATGTAATAAATTCCTAATACCACGTCTTGGTTAGGAACAATGATTGGTTCACCATTCGCTGGTGATAAGATGTTATTTGTAGACATCATGAGCGTACGTGCTTCGAGCTGAGCTTCAATAGTTAATGGCACGTGTACTGCCATCTGGTCTCCGTCAAAGTCAGCGTTATATGCAGTACAAACTAATGGATGCAATTGAATTGCTTTACCTTCAATTAATACAGGTTCAAAACCTTGAATACCCAAACGGTGAAGTGTTGGAGCACGATTTAATAATACTGGATGTTCACGAATAACTTCATCAAGTACATCCCACACAACAGGTTCTTCACGCTCTACCATGCGTTTAGCAGCTTTAATCGTTGTTGCTAAACCACGATATTCAAGTTTACTGAAAATAAATGGTTTAAATAATTCCAACGCCATTTTCTTTGGTAAACCACATTGATGCAGTTTAAGGGTTGGACCAACAACAATTACTGAACGACCGGAATAATCAACACGTTTTCCTAATAAATTTTGACGGAAACGTCCTTGCTTACCTTTAATCA
>CAZYCO010000002.1:4083-8729 GCA_964645885.1 uncultured Gammaproteobacteria bacterium | reverse complement strand
TCTTGCAGCATACGTTTTTCATTTCGAACAATGATATCTGGGGCATTTAAATCAAGTAGTCGTTTTAAACGGTTATTACGATTAATAACTCGGCGATATAAATCATTTAAATCTGAAGTAGCAAAACGACCACCATCTAATGGTACAAGTGGGCGTAAGTCTGGTGGTAAAACAGGAAGTACATTCATGATCATCCATTCCGGACGATTACCTGAGCCAATAAATGCTTCCAAAAGTTTGAGACGTTTTGCCAATTTTTTAAGTTTGGTTTCAGAACTAGTAGATTGAATCTCTTCACGTAGGCGAGCAGCATCTTCTTCAAGATCAATTGTCTTTAACAATTCTTGAACTGCTTCAGCCCCCATACGAGCATCAAATTCATCCCCATATTTTTCAATTGCTTCAAGATAACCTTCATCTGTTAGTAATTGCCCTCTTTCAAGTGGTGTCATACCAGGATCAACAACTACAAATGCTTCAAAATAAAGAACGCGTTCAATGTCACGTAGAGTCATATCAAGTAATAAGCCAATACGTGATGGCAAAGATTTCAAGAACCAAATGTGTGCTACAGGACTTGCTAGTTCAATATGTCCCATACGTTCACGGCGAACTTTCGCAAGCGCAACTTCAACACCACATTTTTCACAAATAACACCACGATGTTTAAGACGCTTATATTTTCCACATAAACATTCATAATCTTTAATTGGTCCAAAAATTTTGGCGCAAAATAAACCATCACGCTCAGGTTTAAATGTGCGGTAATTAATTGTTTCTGGTTTTTTAACTTCACCATATGACCATGAACGGATCATCTGTGGCGAAGATAAGCCGATTTTGATCGAATCAAATTCTTCTATTAGACCTTCTTGCTTCAAAACACCTAATAGATCTCCCATTAAAGGAGGCGCCATATTCGCACCAGAAAAAATATCTGATGCTTTTAAGTCAGTTGATTTACCTGCTGCTGTAGACAAGATAGATCCTCCCATTACTCGCTTTCTAATTCGATATCGATAGCAAGCGAACGAATTTCTTTCACTAATACATTAAACGATTCTGGCATGCCAGCTTCCATACGGTGATCACCATCAACAATGTTTTTATACATTTTGGTTCTTCCGCCCACGTCATCAGATTTGACCGTAAGCATTTCTTGAAGTGTGTATGCAGCACCATATGCTTCTAACGCCCATACTTCCATTTCACCAAAACGTTGGCCACCAAACTGTGCCTTACCACCAAGTGGTTGCTGTGTTACAAGACTATAAGAACCTGTTGAACGCGCGTGCATCTTATCATCAACTAAGTGATTTAATTTCAACATGTACATATAACCAACTGTTACTTGTCTGTCGAATTTATTACCGGTACGACCATCGACCAATTGCACTTGCCCTGTTTCAGGCAATCCTGCTAACGCCAACATCTCTTTAATTTCTTTCTCACTTGCGCCGTCAAATACTTGGGTAGCCATTGGCACACCTTCTTTTAAATTAGACGCAAGTTCTAAAATTTCATCATCATTTAATTTATCAAGCTCAATACCATTATGTGCTTTCTTGCCATAGATTTTATCTAAGAACTGACGCACTTCTGCTACTTTCGCTTTAGCTTCTAAAAGTTTTCCGATTTGTTGTCCTAAACCTTTAGCAGCCCAACCTAAGTGAGTTTCAAGCACTTGCCCAACGTTCATACGTGAAGGTACGCCTAATGGATTCAGTACGATATCTACAGTTGTACCATCTGCAAGATATGGCATATCTTCTACTGGTACTACCATTGAGATCACACCCTTATTACCATGTCGTCCAGCCATTTTATCGCCAGGTTGAACACGACGTTTAATTGCTAAATAAACTTTTACAATTTTCAAAACGCCAGGAGCTAAATCTGCACCTTGTTTAATTTGATCACGTTTTTCTTCGAATTTTTTGTCACATTCTTCACGTAACTTTTTAAGTTGCGCATGAGCAGATTCGAGTTGCTGATTTAATGCTTCATCACGAATACGAATATCAAACCATTTACTACGAGGTAATTCACTTAAGATTTCATTTGTAATTTTAGATCCTTTTTTCAAATTATTTGGACCACCATCACATACTTGATCGATAAGCAATTTCTCAATACGTTGATAAATATCATTTTCACGAATACGCAATTCGTCAGTAAGATCCTTTTTAGCTTTAGCAAGTTGTGCTTCTTCAATTTCTAAAGCACGCGCATCTTTTTCAACACCATCCCGGGTGAAAATTTGAACATCAATTACTGTACCATGCATACCTGCAGGAACACGAAGCGACGTATCTTTTACGTCAGATGCTTTTTCACCAAATATTGCGCGTAGTAGTTTTTCTTCTGGAGTTAATTGCGTTTCACCTTTTGGTGTAACTTTACCAACCAAAATATCACGCGGTTTAACTTCAGCACCAATGAAAATAATTCCGCATTCGTCTAGTTTTGATAATGCTGTTTCACCAACATTTGGAATATCTGCGGTAATTTCTTCAGGCCCTAATTTTGTATCACGCGCAACACATGTTAATTCTTCGATGTGAATAGAAGTAAATACATCTTCTTCTACAACTCTTTCAGAAACGAGGATCGAATCTTCATAGTTGTAACCATTCCAAGGCATAAATGCGACTAATAAGTTACGACCAAGAGCTAGTTCTCCCATATCAGTAGAAGGACCATCCGCAAGTACGTCACCTTTTGCGACTTTTTCACCACGATGAACTAATGGGCATTGATTGATACATGTGTTTTGATTTGAACGCATGTATTTAGTGAGATTATAAATATCAACACCCGTTTCACCTGGTTCAGTTTCATTATCATTAACACGAATTACGATACGAGATGCGTCAACAGATTCAACTACACCACCACGTTTTGCTGCAACGCAAACGCCTGAGTCAATTGCAACCACACGCTCAATACCTGTACCTGTTAGAGGTTTTTCAGTTTTTAAAAGCGGTACAGCTTGACGTTGCATGTTTGAACCCATTAATGCCCGGTTCGCATCGTCATGTTCAAGAAACGGAATTAAAGATGCAGCGACAGATACAATTTGTTTTGGAGAAATATCCATGTATTGAACTTTATCTGGCGATGCTAGTGTAAATTCATCGCGGTAATGACATGGAACTAATTCATCAGCTAAGCGATTGTTTTTATCTACGGTTGCATTTGCTTGCGCAATAACAAATTCCCCATCTTCAATTGCAGAGAAATAAACAATTTCATCCGTTACTTTGCCGTCTATAACTTTACGATATGGACTTTCAAGAAATCCGTATTGATTTGTTCTTGCAAATACAGCAAGTGAGTTAATCAAACCAATGTTTGGACCTTCAGGTGTTTCAATAGGACATACACGACCATAGTGAGTTGTATGTACGTCACGAACTTCAAAACCTGCTCTTTCACGTGTTAAACCGCCAGGCCCTAATGCTGAAATACGGCGCGTGTGTGTTACTTGTGAAAGTGGATTTACTTGATCCATAAATTGTGAAAGTTGGCTTGAACCAAAAAATTCTTTAATTGCTGCAGAAACAGGTTTTGAGTTAACAAGTTCTTGTGGCATGAGATTTTCTGATTCCGCAAGACTCAATCTTTCTTTAACTGCACGCTCAACACGCACTAAACCAGCACGAAATTGATTTTCAGTCATTTCGCCAACGCTACGAACGCGACGATTACCTAAATGATCGATATCATCGACATTTCCTTTACCATCTCGAATCGCAATTAATACTTTTAATACATCAATAATATCTTCTTTTGCTAATGTTCCTGAACCTTCGCTCATTTTACGACCTACACGATGATTAAATTTCATGCGGCCGACAGCTGATAAGTCGTAACGTTCTGATGTAAAAAATAAATTTTTAAATAAAGTTTCAGCTGCATCACGTGTTGGCGGCTCGCCAGGACGCATCATGCGGTAAATTTCAACTAATGCTTCTAATTGATTAGTGGTTGGATCAATTTTTAATGTATCAGAAATATATGGACCACAATCAAGTTCGTTGAAATAAAGCGTTTGAAATGTCTTAATATTTGCATCTAATAATTTTTGAATGACATCTTTTGTGATTTCAGTATTCGCTTCAAGTAAAATTTCACCTGTTTCTGGATCAATAATTGCGTGTGCTAATACTTTTGAAATTAAATAATCACGAGGAACAGCTAATTTTTTAATATTAGCTTTTTGCATTAATTGTACATGACGTGCAGTAATACGGCGTCCACGTTCAACAATAACATTTCCATTTGGATCGACGATATCAAATGCAGCAATTTCACCACGCAATCTCTCTGGAACTAAATCTAACTTAAAAGCAAAACCATCAACGTCATTATTACTTTTAGCATCAGTTGATTTTTCAATAGTAAAAGTATTTGTAGTGAAAAATATATTTAAAATTTCTTCAGTAGAATATCCGAGCGCGCGTAACAAAATAGTAACTGGTAATTTACGGCGACGATCTATGCGAGCAAATAAACAATCTTTTGGATCAAATTCAAAATCTAACCATGAGCCACGATAAGGAATTATTCTTGCTGAATAAAGTAATTTCCCTGATGAATGTGTTTTACCTCCTTCTCTGGAGTCTGATGGAAATTATTTTGCT
>CAZYCO010000002.1:0-4055 GCA_964645885.1 uncultured Gammaproteobacteria bacterium | reverse complement strand
AACGACGCGTTCTGTACCATTAATAATAAAAGTACCTGTATCAGTCATGAGTGGAATTTCACCCATGTATACATCTTGTTCTCTAATATCTTTTACAACTTTAGTAGGGCTTTCTTTATCATAAATAACTAAGCGCAATTTCACTCGAAGTGGAGCTGCATAAGTTACCCCTCTAGCACGGCATTCTTTCACTCCAAATGTAGAAGGACTTAACGTGTAAGAAACATATTCAATAATTGCGTTTCCAGAATAAGATTCAATAGGAAATACTGATTTCAATGCAGCATGTAGTCCAACATCTCTTCGTTGCTCTAGTGGAACTTCTGCCTGTAAAAATTCTTCGTATGATGAAATAGGTTCATTTAAAAGATAAGGAACTTCCATAACATGCGGAAGTTTTCCAAAATCTCGACGCAAACGTTTTTTCATATCCAATGGATAAACAGGTTTCTGAGTGGATAATCCTGACATTCGAGTTCCTCGATAGCTACGACACCAAATACACAAAGACAAAGAGGTTGCGGATGGAAATCATCCGCAACCTAAAAAAACTACAATCAAAAATTACTTGATTTCTGCAGTAGCACCAGCTTCAGTTAAATCTTTAAGTAATTTTTCAGCAGCGTCTTTTGGAATATTTTCTTTGACTTTTGCTGGTAATGCTTCAACCAAATCTTTTGCTTCTTTTAAGCCAAGACCAGTTGCTTCACGTACAATTTTAATTACACCTACTTTGTTAGCACCAAAATTGGTCATAACAACAGTAAATTCTTTTTTCTCTGCAGCAGCAGGAGCAGCTTCGCCACCACCAGCAGCAGGCCCCGCAACCATTACAGGAGCAGCAGCAGAAACACCAAACTCTTCTTCCATCTTTTTAACAGCTTTAACAGTTCCCATAACGCTCATACTGCCAATAAGAGAAACTAATAAGCCAGCTTGGTCTTCTTCATTCATTCCTTTAAAACTAGTTAAAATATCTTGCTGTGAAACGGACATGATCAAACTCCTAAATAAATTTGATTTAAATTAAAAATTAAGATTGCTGTTCTTTTTGGCTAACAGCAGAAACAACTCGAACAAGCTGTGTATGTGGTTCAGCAATAGTACGAACTAATTGTGTTACTGAAGCCTTCATGGTCATCAATAATATTGCCAATGATTCTTCGCGAGTTGGCAATTTCGCAACAAATTCAAGTTCGCTTCCATCCAATAAGCTTCCGCCAATTGAAATTGCTTTCACCTGGAGATTTTCATGTTTTTTACAAAAATCTCTTAAAACACGAGCTGCAGCGCTAGGTTCTTTTTTAGAGAACGCAAGAATAAGCGGTCCTACCAAAGCAGGTTTCATACAAGCAAATTCTGTATTATCCAAAGCAATTCTAGCTAAGGTATTACGAACAACTTGCAAATGAACGTCTGATTCTCGAGCCTTTTTGCGCAGTTCTGTCATTTCTTGCACTGTCAAACCCCGATAATCTGCTGCGATTGCTGATATTGATTTAGAGGCTATCTCAGCAACTTGCGCAACGATTACCTTTTTATCTTCTTTTTGAAGTGCCACTGATACTATCCTCCAAGTGGGATTTCAGTTTTAACCGTCTTCAGGAATTCCTGTTTCAGGTTCACCGTCTGCGTAGGCTTTTAAAACAATATTCAGATTTTAAAAATTGTTACCTACGGTCTTCGACAGTCAAAGTAATTAGTTGAATAAACCTTTTACTTTGCCTGCGAAATTTTTCCTAACTTATTAATTAAGTAAGGGTTGTAAGATCTATTGTTAATCCAGGACCCATAGTGCTGGAAAGGGAAACCTTTTTAATAAATGTGCCTTTCGCATTTGCAGGTCTTAATTTTTTAAGATCTGCTAATAATGCTTCAAGATTTTGTTTAAGTTGATCTTCATTAAAACTAATTTTACCAATAATTGCATGAACTATTCCCGCTTTTTCGCTTCGATATGCAACCTGTCCGCTCTTCATATTTTTTACTGCAGCGGCAACATTAGGAGTAACTGTACCGACTTTAGGATTTGGCATTAAACCTCTAGGGCCTAAAATTTGACCAAGTTGACCAACAAGACGCATCGCATCTGGCGTTGCAACTAAAACGTCGAAATCAATTTTACCTGATTTAATGGTTTCAGCTAAATCATCAAAACCTACAATATCAGCACCAGCCTCTTTAGCTGCATTTGCATTTGCGCCTTGCGCAAAAACTGCGACTCTAACTGTACGCCCAGTACCATTAGGTAAAACCGTTGCTCCACGAACAGCTTGATCTGATTTTCGTGGATCGATTCCTAATCGAATACTTACTTCCACTGTTTCTTGGAATTTTCGTTTTGAAACTTCTTTTAAAAGTTGTAAAGCTTCTGACACTGAATAAATTTTACCTGGGGTGACTTTTTCAGCAATAGCACGCATATATTTAGATAATTTGGACATTGTAAAACTCCTGGCGTTATTCTTTATTTATCATCAACAACATCAATACCCATACTACGTGCTGTGCCAGCAATCGTTCTAACAGCGGCATCAAGATCTGCAGCTGTTAAATCGGGTTGTTTTGTTTTCGCGATTTGTTCAAGTTGAGCTCTAGTAACTTTAGCTACTTTGTTTTTATTTGGTTCGCCGCTACCTTTTTCAATACCACAAGCTTTTATTAAAAGAACAGAAGCTGGTGGTGTTTTAATAATAAAACGAAAAGTACGATCTTTTTTTACATAAATTTCAACAGGAAGAATAGTTCCTATTTCAATTTCACCAGTTTTAGTCTGAGCATTAAATTGATTACAGAACTCCATAATATTTACACCATGCTGACCTAACGCTGGTCCTATAGGTGGAGCAGGATTTGCTTTACCTGCTGGAACTTGTAATTTAATTTTTTTCTCACCTTCAATCGCTGCCATAACTTAAATACCCCTACGCTTTTTCAACTTGACTGAACTCCAACTCAACAGGAGTTGAACGTCCAAATATCAACACAGCCACTCGTAAGCGACTTTTTTCATAATTCACTTCTTCTACTACACCGTTAAAATCAGTGAATGGACCATCAATCACACGCACAACTTCACCTGGTTCATAAATAATTTTTGGTTTCGGTTTTTCTGCGCCTGCTTGAATACTTTGTTTTATAAATTCAGCTTCTTTTTCAGTAATAGGTGTTGGCTTTTCACTTTTTCCGCCTATAAATCCAACAACCTTAGGTGTACTACGTATCAAATGCCAAGTTTCATCATCTAAAAGCATTTGAACTAATACGTAACCAGGAAAAAATTTTCGTTCGCCCTGCTTCTTTTTACCAGAACGCATTTCTACAACTTCTTCAGTTGGAACTAAAATCTCACCAAATTTATGGGTTAAATTAGTAACTTTAATTTTTTCCTGTAAAAACTTTACAGCTGATCTTTCTTGACCTGAATGAACTTGCACAACATACCAACGTTTAATAGTAGATTGATCATCACCCGACATGTTTTATCCTCTTTGCCCTGTGAGCATTCCAACAATCCAAAGTAATAATGCGTCTAACCCCCACAATAACAAACTTGATAATAAAACCATGACAACTACCACTATTGTTGTTTGCACTGTTTCTTGGCGAGTTGGCCACACAACTTTTTGCAATTCATTTTTTGAGTCACGCGCAAAACTAACAAACTTTACGCCACTCTTCGTACGAGATGCTATAAGCGCACATAAAAGTGCCCAGCCAGCCCACACCCCAATTTTGATCCACATATTTTCTTTTAAAAAAAAGTAATAAAGGCCAATTGCCGTTATGGTTAATACGGCAATTAGTGCCCATTTTATGGAATCTAAATTAGTTGCATTTTTCGACGATTCTAATCTATTCATGAAGTTTTTCAATCATATAAGAAATTTGCCTTAATTGGCAGGCCAAGAGGGAGTCGAACCCCCAACCTGCGGTTTTGGAGACCGCCGCTCTGCCAATTGAGCTATTGGCCTAATCTCTTACATGTTGCCTAAAGTTGATAATATTTACTCAATAATACTAGAAACAACACCGGCACCAACTGTACGTCCGCC
>CAZYCO010000001.1:68555-95869 GCA_964645885.1 uncultured Gammaproteobacteria bacterium | reverse complement strand
G
The DNA here is from genome assembly GCA_964645885.1 of uncultured Gammaproteobacteria bacterium. Classification (GTDB taxonomy): domain Bacteria; phylum Pseudomonadota; class Gammaproteobacteria; order CAZYCO01; family CAZYCO01; genus CAZYCO01. The sequence goes on along the minus strand of CAZYCO010000001.1, from coordinate 95,868 downwards.
GAATCGAACCAGGGACACAAGGATTTTCAGTCCTTTGCTCTACCAACTGAGCTATCTGGCCAAAAAGAGGCGCTATTAAAGCGGCAGCGTCCGAGTGAGTCAAGCGAATTAAAAAACCTCAAAAAAATAGCAGATTTCCTTTAGAAAACCTTAAAAATTAACTTGCTTTTAATAAAATTGACCAATTATTATACAGCTCCTCCTCAAATACTTAGATAAGGATTATTGAAATGGGTATGAAGCAACGCTTACAGACTTTGGCTATGCAAGGAAAATTTCCTGAATCTCTTTCTGATAAAGCTTATACGCTCTGGCTCAACGAATTGAAGGATCAGTTTTCCAAGATGGATGCGACCTGGAGAAGTAAAAGTCTTCAAGAGGCATTAAATGACGAAGATGCTTTGGTACGAAATGAAGATTTATACATTGGTTTAACTTGGAATAAGGCCGGTCAACAATTTCAACAGTTTGTTAGAAATGTTTTTGCCAATATTAGTCAAACAGATGATCAACCGAACTTAGATGATTTAATTAATATTCTCGACAAAGTAGATATTGATTCACAGCGAAAATTTGCAATTGCATTAGCATCTATTATCAATGAACAAGAATACAAATTAATTCAAGAAAGACTGTTAAATAAAATTGTTAAAAAATTAGATAAATCAAATCATACAAAATTAGGTGAATTTTTACGCGGTAAAGAATTATTTTTAGCATTACTTCGTGAACGTTATAGATGTGATGGACAAACATCAACTTTTAATAGTGTTATTTCTTACGCTATTCGAGAAGTAAGAAAAAAAGTTGAATCTTCAAATGAAGAAGTAAATGATAAACTTTTAGAATTACCTGCTGAAATCAAAAAAGGTGTTGAGTTAGGATTTAATTCTTTATGGTTTGCATTAATTTGTCATAAAGAATTTGTTCAGCTCAAAGATAAAAGAAACAGAGAAGTTGATGAGATTATGAAATCTCAAAAAACTGAACTAAATGATCTTTATCAAAAACAAACAAATGCCGTTAATGAATTAAAAAAAACAACAACAGATCCAAATGCAATTCAAAAATGTAAAGCTGAATGGGACACTAAAATCCAAACATTACAGCAGCAACATAGACAAGAATATGAAGATTGTAATAAGGTTTCTGTTTTAGAAGTAACCAATTGGATGGCACGAAATGCTATCTTTAAAGATAATTTACCAAATTTTGATGAATTACAATTTGCAGAATTACCAAAGATTATTAAAGAAACATGCCATGATATTTATGTCGAATTAGAGAAAGAATTACCAAACGCTGTCAATGATAATAACAACTCAACTCCAACTCATAATTTATTAACAAGAGAAAAATTATTATCTTATATGGGTAGCATTATCTTTCTAAGATTTACCGCAGAATTATTCGAACGTTATCCAAATTTTGCTTCGTCTCATCTAAAAGAATCCAATCCTGAACTATTTAAAAAACTAAATGCAAGTATTCGAGAAATTTGTGGCAACACGTTTCAAGTTGTCTTGCAACGTTGTGCTAATGACATAGGGTTCCCATCGTCAGCGGTAAAAGAAAAAACTGATAATTGGAAGAAGTTTTTTTGTGATGCAGCGAGCCCATTAATTCATGCTCAAAAGAACCAAAATACAGGAAAAGAAAGATTGGTAGAGTTTTTTGAAGAATGTGCTGGCCTTACACAAGATGATTTAAATGTATTCTGTGAAATGCAACGTCAGAATTCTGCAACACCAATTTGCCAAACAACAGATGTCGTTAAAGCGCTTAAAGAACAAGAAACTAAATTACAGGCAGAAGTTTCAATATTAGTTCAAAAAGCAGAACTCCTATTAAATGAAATTGCTAATAAACATCAAAATCAAACCAGTAACGACAAAGAAAGAGAATTATTTATATATATTCGAAATAAAGATGAAGTTTCGTTTGTTGATAAAATTAAATTTTTAAAAGAGAAAAGAAATAACAATTATTCAGGTTCGTTATTTGAAATAGATTTTTCATTCGAAATTGATAATCAAAATTTACTATTAGCAGCGATTAACAATGGATTTAGCTTTGAAACACTAAAACTATTAGCGGTAGAACATGCTGATTGGAAACAACAATCAAACCAATATGTATTTGCTGCAGTTAACTCTCAAAATTTACAAGCAATTCGTTGGTTGCGCGCTTTTGTGGTCGATCTAAATCATGAAGAAAATAGCAATACGCCTCTTTCATTTGCAATTCAGCAATATATTGCTACTGATTTTAGAGATAACAATTGGTTTAAAGTAATTTCATATTTGATGGCAAATGTGGAAGCTGACGTAAAAGCATTTGATTGCCATGCTGATCCAAATAAAAAAGTAGGTGAAGAACAATTTACTATTTTACATTTAATTGCACAGCACATCACAATGCAAAACTGGGAGCGCGTCAAACCGCTATTGCAATTTTTACTGCAAAATAAAACGCACATTGATTTAAAAGATCATGCTCATAATTCAGCATTCAATTTGTTTCTTCAAAATTGTTTTAATTCGAGCAAAACTACACAAGCAGAAAAAGATTTTGTAAGAGATGTTGCAGTATTCTTTGTTGCATCAGGCGCTAATATTTCTCTCGTAAATTATGCAGGGCAAACACCTTATTTATTATTAACTCAAAATGGGTTTAGCGATTTAGCAAATGAGTTGTTTAAAATTTACAACGAGAATTTAAATAAAACTGCTGCGCCACTTAGAAAATCTTCTTCAGGTGAAAAAACAGCAACAGATAATGCATCTGGTAATAACAATAATACTAAAAGTGATACGCCATCAGTTGTAGCTACTAAGCAAAGTATTTTTCTTGGTAGTAACCGAGAACGTAAAAGTAGCGGAGCAGATTTAAAACCAGTTCCTTTAAGACCAGAAGATGAAGCAAATAATGATGCTTCAACTTCAAATAAAAAAGATAATCGAAAATCAGGTTTAATTGGTAGCCTTAAAAAAGGTGCAAGTGGTTTGGCAATAGGAAAAGGTATGTGGAAACCTGGAAAAACAACAGAAGAACAACCAAAAGGTTCATCACCATCTCCAACTGCACAATGACAAGTAGCAAGTCAAAGTAATAAACTACGTCTTTTTCTAAAACTAGAAGCAGATTATGGACGTAGTAAAGCTCACCGATGATTTAAACGATAAACAGCGCCAGGCGGTTACAGCACCGCCTGGTAATTATTTAGTATTAGCAGGCGCAGGCAGTGGCAAAACGAGTGTTTTAGTACGCAGAATTGTTTATTTGATGCGTTACTATCATGTTTCACCTTACGCCATCCTTGCAGTTACATTTACCAATAAAGCCGCACATTCGATGCGTTCACGTATTCAACATTTTTTACACCGTCAAGCAGATGGTATGTGGATTGGCACGTTTCATAGTTTATGTCACAGACTTTTACGTTCGCATTATCGTGAAGCCAATTTAGAAGAACATTTCCAAATATTAGATACCGATGATCAATTGCGTTTAATTAAACGAGTGTTGAAAGAATTAAATGTAGACGAAGATTAATTTTCGCCTAAAAAAGTACAACATTTTATTAATGCTAAAAAAGATCAGGGATTACGTGCAGCACAAGTGCCAAATGCACAAGACTTTTATACCCAAACAATGGTGAAAATTTATCAAGCGTATGATGATGCTTGTTTTAAAGGTAGTTTGGTTGATTTTGCGGAATTAATGTTACGTACATTTGAGTTATTAAAAAATAATCAAACCATTCTCGAACATTATCAACGCCGTTTTCAGTATTTATTAATTGATGAGTTTCAAGATACCAATGCAATTCAATACGCTTGGATCAAATTACTCGCGGGAAAAAATAATCACGTCATGATTGTAGGCGATGATGATCAATCAATTTATGGTTGGCGTGGCGCGAAAGTTGAGAATATTCATCGTTTTCAGCGTGATTTCGCTAATGCTGAATTAATTCGTCTTGAGCAGAATTATCGTTCTACTCACACTATTTTATCTGCAGCTAATGCAGTTATTTCGAATAATCAAGAACGTTTAGGCAAAAACCTTTGGACTGAAGGCGAGCAGGGCGAAGCTATTGCTTTATATTCTGCGTTTAATGAAATTGATGAAGCTAGATTCATAGCCGATCGTATCCATCAATGGATCAATTATGGTGGACGTTATGATGAAGTTGCGGTGCTTTATCGTTCCAATGCGCAATCACGGGTACTCGAAGAAGCGTTAATTCAAAGCAACATTCCATATCGCATTTATGGTGGTGTGCGATTTTTTGAACGCGCAGAAATTAAAGATGCATTGTCATATTTGCGTTTAATTATTGCACCCAATGACGATACTGCTTTTGAGCGCATCGTGAATGTGCCAACACGAGGAATTGGCGAGCGTACAGTGGCATCTATTCGTGATTATGCAAAAAAACATGAAATTTCTATGTTTCAAGCCACTCGATTTTTAGTACAAGAAAATTTGTTATCGACAAAAACAGCCGCTTTTTTACAGTTGATAGAAAAATTATCGAACGAAATCCTCGATATGCCATTACATGATCAAGTCGAATATGTAATTCAACAGAGCGGACTATTAGAACATTACGGCAAAGAAAAGGGCGAAAAGGCTCAATCCAGAATCGAAAACTTGGCCGAACTTGTAAGTGCGGCGCGCCAATTTTTACAAGATACTGAAATTGAAGGTTCTGCTTTAGCGTTATTTTTAGCGAGTGCAGCATTGGAATCAGGTGATGATAACCAAGAAGCAAATCAAAATAGCGTGCAACTAATGACATTGCATTCTGCAAAAGGTTTAGAGTTTCCAATTGTTTTTATTACCGGCGTAGAAGAAGGTTTATTCCCACATCCAATGTCATGCGAAGAACCAACAGGCTTAGAAGAAGAAAGACGTTTGTTATATGTTGGTATTACCCGGGCTCAAAAGAAATTATGTTTAAGCTATGCAGAAGTACGTCGTTTACATGGCTCAGAACAATATCATCGTCGCTCACGTTTTATTGAAGAAATTCCAGCTGATTTGTTAGAAGAAGTGCGTATGCGTTCAGTAATATCGCGTCCAGTGATTACTGAATTTGTAGATATAGAACGTTCTTCGGCAGATGTCAGAATGGGACAACGTGTACGTCATCGAAAATTTGGTGAAGGCGTCATTATCAATCAAGAAGGAAGTGGCGCTCATGCGCGCGTACAAGTGAAATTTCAAAATGCTGGTACTAAATGGTTAGTTGAAGCTTATGCAAATTTAGAGAAGATTTAGCTAGATGTTGGGCTTCGTACAGGTAATGTGCCAAGCCCAACATCAATAAACTAAGAATTTTGTTGTGACAAAATTTCGTGTGAAAGCGCTTTTCTTTTACTTCTAAGTAATACATCCATACGCGCTTTTAAATTGTAAATTTGTACTAAAAATAAAGAGCATAAATACGGAATAAAGAGAGTTAAGAAGATGATTCGAGAAACATGATGCACATACATAATTCTACTTTGAATGCCAATGTCGTTTAACGCAGCCCAAATAAAATCTGAAATTTGATCGAATACATAACCCAGAACGAAAAAGATAATAATTGGAACAACAAAGGTAATTGCGGTACGCCACCAATTTCCAGAAACCAACTGCCATGAAGTCGATAAGCTGTTAAATAAATGTTTATAGTTAACGGCTGGATCCAAAATTACTAGCGGTACGAAAAACGCGAGTGAAAAGCTTAAAATAACACCTGGAATAATAAAGAAGACATAACCAATTAAAATCGCGGCTGCTGACATGTAAAAAGCGATCACAGCAAGCGGGAAACGTTTCAAGCCAAATATTAGATCACTACCAACATTGATCGGCTGTTGCTCTACAACATTTCTCATACGATGAAGCAAAACAGAATAAACATAAAAAGGTAGTAGAGAATACAAAACATAGTAGCCAGCATGACTTTTTATAAACGAAAAATATTCATGCAAGTTATGAGCATTTAATTGAGGAAAGATAAATAACGGTAAGGCTAATAAAATATTGAAAATAAGAGAAAGTAACACAATGTGTTTGAAAGAATAGCGCCAAAGTTTAAAGCTATTTGCGATAACTTCAGAAATGCTTTGTTTATGGATTGTTAGTTCGAACAACATGCGATTTTCCTTAACTGCAGCTTCGATTAATTAAGATGGTAATCAATTGCCGGCGGTAGAGGCAAGATTTTGTTTAGTGTCTATATTATTAAATCATAGAACAATTAGGACGAGGGATCGCATATGCCAGCTAACTACCATCTAAACGAGATTTTTCATGCAATAAAAGAAAACATACATAATATCGATAAAATTCAGGCTCTTTTAGAGCAGCTAGCGACAGAACTAAGAAAAGGGATCCAAAACGGGTTATTAACCAAGGCACAAAAATCAACATTAGAAACTTTTGAAGATGCCCTGAGATATTTACAGCCTAGTGAATCACAAGATGATGTTTTGGCTAAAATAAATTATGCAAGGCAATTTGTTCAAAAGGTTTTAGATTTACATTCTCTTCATAAACGAAATCAAATCCGTCTATCTCATCCCAATGCATTCTATGTTCCAGCAGATATTTTAGATGAAGCAAAAAATTATTCTTGTGAAAAAGAAGCGATTTACGAAATAGGTGATGATTATGAACTACTTATATTTGATAGAAAAAGATTACTTATAAAAAGCGATACTAACTTTGTTGGTAAGGGTGGTTCAGGCCAAGTACAAGTAGCAAAAAATATTGATGCGCCTTTTGGAAGCCAAGATGAATTTGTTGCATTGAAAGCAGGAAAAGTATCGCTTAAAGAAAAAAAATTTACCTGTGCATTTAACCAACTTTATTACACGGATGGAAACATTAATGGCCATAGCCATCTAGCTACATTTTTACGTGGTAATGTGATTTCGGTTGCTGCTCGTAAACCTGGTATCGCACCACAGATACAAGGTTTTACACCGCTGGCAGAATTACTAACTGAGCAGTCGAATAATAATAACAATGAAGATCTACTACTTAACTTCAATGATTTAATTCAATATTCCCTCGATGTGTTTTTTAACGCTTTCAAAGGAATAATAGAATTAAATGAAAAAAAAATTGTTCATGCAGATATTCAATTTCCTAATATTTTAGTTAATCAACAACATGAAGTTACATACATTGATTTTGGACGTTCTTATGAATCAAAAGATAATCTAGATGATTTTGTTTCAATAGTGGATTTACTCTGTACCCAGTTAGATTTTAAAGGTTGTATGGAAATACTATTAAACGAGTATTTTCACTCCCAATATGCTCAAACAGCAATTGTCGATTTAATGGTAAAATGTAATACCTGCTTAGCTGAAGGTATTGAATTGAGTGAAGAGCAATTAGCAAGAATTAAAATTGATCCACAAGTTATAGATGATGGTGTTGTATTAAGATTTAAATGCGACACTTTTTATGTTTCAGAGGAATTAACTAATGCCGTAGCAGCATGTAAAAAAGCGCCTATTCATGCCGCAGAACTTTTAGACTTATATAAAAAATATGGACGTACGTTTGAAGATCTTATTTTCGTTCACACCATTATCGCGGTATGTGCTTATTATAATTCATCTAAGCGCGAGGAATATGATTTAAAAAAATTCTATCAATCCGTTATTGCTTCAATGAAGCGCGTTACGGAATTATTTAAAATTTATAAAGGTTTGGATTTATCTCTAGCTTCAACTGCAGAAATAGAGCAATACATTCAATTAACACTTAAATACAAAGCACATTTACAGCCAGATGAAATTAAAATTAGTGTTGCCCAGCAACCGGTTGATACATCTCAAAAAACAATAGATGAAATTGGATTAATGCTTTTTCAAGTAATCGAAGTAACTGCAAAATCTCATCCTTTTTTCAAACAATGTACTTTTAATTTAATACAGCAAATTGATGTGTTATGTGATTTTGATTGGTCCAATGTTGATTTATCGAAAATAGATTTTAATTTTCGAGCTTTGATGCAATCAGAACAATTCTATGCACTGATTCCACAAACAGTTGAACAAACAATTGATTCTCAATTATTAATATTGCTGACCATACCAAATTTAACAAATTTAAGAGTAGCGTTAGTTGAAGCAATAAAACTAGAACCGAAATTTTTTACTGATCTACAGCGTGCGATTGATTCCGTAGATAAATTAATAGAAGTCTTAACAATAATAGAAGGAATAGATATAGCCAAAGCAACGAAAGCTGAAGTGAAACAATTTTGCGATTTATTAAATAAATATCAGAATCATTTTAAACCTAGTGATATTTGTGTAATGGAAAAAGGTAGGTTAGTAACAGGTATTTATACTTCAATGATGAGCTTGATTCATACCTTATCGCATTATGAATTGCCTAAGATGGCGGTATCAAATCAACATCGTCAATTCGCCAATGCGAATAAAACAATAGATTTACAAAATAATAATGACAATGCAGTTGAGCATACGAGGCTATCTAACCAAAACTAAGCTTCATATCACCTAAATGACTTTGTAAAATCGAAATTGCAGTTAAGGCTGCCGTTTCGGTGCGTAAAATTCTTGGACCTAATTGTAGATTAGTGAAATTGTGAGTTTGGGCTAATTTGATTTCGTTCTCGCTCAAACCACCTTCAGAACCAATTAATAAAATAATTTTTTTAGCAGAATTGAATTTGATTGCAGTATTAGATTTTTGTGGATTCAAAATTAGTTTTAATCCATCACTATCTGCAATTGTTCCAAGCCATTTCTCGAAATGAATCAGTGAGTGGATGGTTGGTACCATCGTTCTTCCAGATTGTTCACAAGCGCTAATTGCAATATTTTGCCAATGCAGAAGTTTTTTTTCTGCTCGTTCTTTATTCAATTGAACATTGCAAAATTCAGTAAAAATAGGTGTTATTTCATTTACACCTAGCTCTGTTGCTTTTTGAATAGTGAAATCCATTTTCTCGCCCCTAGAAATACCTTGTACCAAATGAATATGAAGAGGTGATTCAACTTCTCGATGAATTGGATTTGCAATTTGAACCTGAGCGCGATTTTTATTTTGAGCAACAAGGGTTGCTGCAAATTCTTGGTTCAAATGATTAAAGATAAATAATTTCGAATTAGGTTTTAAACGTAAGACTTGTAAAGCGTAATGCGATCGTTGCTCATCTAAGACAATGGTGTTCCCCGTATGTAGTTCAATTGCTTGAAAAATACGAGGAACACGCATGATTAATAGCGATAGTGTTCTGGTTTGTATGGGCCACCAACAGCTACACCAATATATTTTGCTTGTTGTGGTGTTAACTGAGTTAAATTGGCGCCAATACGTTTTAAGTGTAAGCGCGCTACTTTTTCATCAAGTGATTTTGGTAACACATGCACACCTAATTCGTAATTTTGAGCGTTTTGCCATAATTCAATTTGAGCCAATACTTGATTGGTAAATGAATTAGACATGACGAAACTTGGATGGCCAGTAGCACAACCTAAATTTACCAAGCGACCTTCAGCCAAAATGATAATGCGTTTGCCATCTGGAAAAATAACATGATCAACTTGCGGTTTGATATTTTCCCATTTGTATTGACGAAGCGAAGCAATATCAATTTCTGAGTCAAAGTGACCAATATTACAAACGATTGCTTGATGCTTCATTGCTTTCATATGATCGTGAGTAATCACATCAACGTTACCTGTTGCTGTTACAAAAATATCAGCAACTGGAGCCGCTTCTTCCATTGTTACGACACGAAAACCTTCCATTGCTGCTTGTAATGCGCAAATAGGATCAACTTCTGTAACCCATACTGTTGCACCTAAACCGCGAAATGATTGCGCGCTACCTTTACCAACGTCACCGTAACCTAAAACTACAGCTATTTTGCCGGCAATCATGACGTCAGTTGCACGTTTAATGCCATCAACTAATGATTCGCGACAACCGTATAAATTATCGAATTTAGATTTAGTAACTGAATCATTGATATTGATTGCAGGTACTTTTAATTCATTTTTCTCAAACATTTCATACAAGCGACGTACGCCTGTAGTTGTTTCTTCAGAAATACCTTTTACATCTTTGAGAAGTTCAGGATATTTCTCATGCATGATTGCAGTTAAATCACCACCATCATCCAATATTAAGTTTATTGGTTCGCCGTTTGGCCATCTGATGGTTTGCTCAATACACCACCAAAATTCTTCTTCTGTTTCACCTTTCCAAGCAAAAACAGGAATATTTTTAGCAGCCATAGCAGCAGCTGCATGATCTTGTGTTGAGAAGATATTGCATGATGACCATCTCACTTCAGCGCCTAATTCAATCAAGGTTTCAATTAAAACCGCAGTTTGAATAGTCATATGTAAACAGCCACCAATACGTGCACCTTTTAATGGCTTTTTACCTTTATATTCTTCGCGTAATGCCATAAGGCCCGGCATTTCAGTCTCGGCAATTGCAATTTCTTTTCTGCCCCAATCAGCAAGAGATAAATCAGCGACTTTGAAATCGTTTGTTGCAGACATAGTCAATTCTCCTGATAACAAATTAAATTCCTGCGTCTTCTTTTAACTTTTGAGCTTTATCAGTTGCTTCCCAGGTAAATTCAGATTCAGTACGACCAAAATGACCGTATGCAGCTGTTTTGCCATAAATAGGACGTAAGAGATTGAGCATTTTAATTAAACCGCGTGGACGCAAATCAAAATGTTTACGAATTAATTCAACGATGTGTTGATCTTTAATTTTGTTGGTACCAAATGTATCAATACTGATAGAAGTTGGTTCTGCAACACCAATAGCGTAAGACAATTGAATTTCTAGACGATCAGCAAGGCCTGCTGCGACCACATTTTTTGCAACGTATCGACCAGCATACGCAGCAGAGCGATCTACTTTAGAGGCATCTTTTCCAGAAAAACAACCACCGCCATGACGTGCCATACCGCCGTAACTATCAACAATAATTTTACGACCAGTTAATCCGCAATCTCCCATTGGTCCACCAATAACGAAACGACCAGTTGGATTAACAAAGTATTTGGTACGTGAAGAAAGCCATTCTTCAGGAATAGTTGGTTTAATAATTTCTTCAATAACAGCTTCAACCAATGCACCTTGAGCAATATCAGGATGATGTTGGGTTGAAAGTACAATTGCTTCAACGCCAACTGGTTTACCATTTTCATAACGCATCGTAACTTGGCTTTTTGCATCAGGGCGTAACCAAGGAAGTGTTTTGTTTTTACGAAGTTCTGCTTGGCGTTTAACTAAACGATGAGCATAAGTAATAGGAGCTGGCATTAATACATCGGTTTCGTTACTTGCATAACCAAACATTAAACCTTGATCGCCTGCACCTTGATTGTCTTGATCTTCTTGACTTAAGCCTTGAGCGATATCAGGTGATTGTTTGCCGATAGCAGAAATAACACCACATGATCGCCAGTCAAAACCAATTTCAGAGTGATCATAGCCAATTTCTTTGATTTTGTTTCGAGTAACTTCTTCTACATCGACCCAAGCGTCTGTTGTGATTTCACCACCAATAAAAACTAAACCAGTTTTTACTAATGTTTCACAAGCAACACGAGCATGAGGATCTTGTTCTAAAATTTTATCAAGAATTGCATCAGAAATTTGATCAGCGATTTTATCAGGGTGTCCTTCAGAAACAGATTCAGATGTGAAAATAGTGTATTCGCTCATTTCGTTGTTGTTTCAACCTCATCAGAAAATCTAAGAAAAAATGAGGTTGCAATGATAAATATTTTTTGACAACTGTCACGAAATTATTGAGAAATACTCGCTAATTTTCCATCTTCAAAACTAAATTCAACAAGTGGACTTTGCGGATAGAATTGATATGTCCAAACTTCTACTTCTTTGGTGCCAACTACTTTTTCTGTATCTGTTCCATAATAAGAATCAGGCATCGTTCCACACAATTCACCAATTTGAGCTTGAGTCATTCCAACATTAATAGATTTATTATTATTTTTATCGCAAGCAGTTGTACCTTGTACGCTGGTTCCTGAAACTTCAATACCAGTTACTTGACCATTCACAAAACTCACAATAACCGGCGGACGAATTGTGGGAGAACGTACGGGCATATTTGGTGTTTGATCTGAAGCTGAGCCTTGATCGAAACGATAAACATAATTAATAACGCGAACAGGTTCTTTTACTTTTATGGTCTTTTTAGTTTTGCTGACGGGTTGACCGCATGCTTGAACAACAGCATTTTGATCAGCGCCATACTCAACATAGCTAGCAGTATTTGGGCAATAAAAACTATCAGCCAAGCAAATGCTCGAAAAAACCAGCATTAAAATAGTAGTAGCAGACTTTATCATGTCTATCCCTTTTCACCCCAAAACGACGGTTCATAACCTTTAGTATATGAAAGAATTTAAAAAAATGAGGCTTTAAATTAGATAAAGTAGGGCAAATTGCTTCACAGGCATTAACATAAATATCTCGATTATTTGTAATAGAGCGAGCGCAAATATGGGAGAAATATCAATCCCAGCAATAGCTGGAATTCGCTTTTGAAAAGGCCTAAATAAAGGCTCAGAGATAGTTCTAGCGGCATCTAAAACTGGGTGATTGGATAAAGGCGCAAGAAAGCTCGCAACAACGCTAATTAAAATCGCATAGAACAACGTGTTAATTAATAATCTTAATAATTCAACACTGCTTATCACTACTAAACCAGCAATATGTGGCATTTGCTGATAGCGCAAATAAAACATCAAGAGATTAACGGCAATTTCAATTAATAACATACCAATGATTAAACTAAGCAAATCCACTTCAGATTTCTTAGGTAAAATTTTTCTAAAAGGAACTGTAATAGGTTGTGCTAACTTGGCTAAAAAACGCATGAAAGGATTAATAAAACTAAAGTGTTGCCAACGTAGTAATAGATAAATCATTAAAAAATAAAGGTATAAATCGAATATTAATTGCAACACATATATCAAAACATTTTGAAAATAATTCAACATAAATAATCCATTATAAAAATTACTCAGACAATTGGCGTGCTCGTTCAATAGCCGCTTTTAATGCATCAGATAATAATTTTCGAATATCACCATTTTCTAATACTTCAATTGCTTTCTCTGTTGTGCCGCCTTTTGAAGTAACTTGTTGTCTAAGTGTTGCTAAATCGAAGTCAGTTTCAAGTGCCATTCGTGCGGCGCCTAATGCTGTTTGTATAGTTAATAGCTGCGCTGTTTTTTCAGGTAATCCTTGTTGTATTGCAGCATTTTGTAATGCTTCCATAAATAAGAAGAAGTAAGCGGGGCCACTACCAGATAAACCAGTTACGATATCAAGAAAATTTTCATTATCTAACCACAGTGCTAAACCAACAGCGCGCATTAATGATTCAGCTTGCTCACGTTGCTCTTCACTACAAAATTCATTAGCACAAAGTGCAGATGCACCTGCTTGCACAAAAGAAGGCGTATTTGGAATCGTGCGTATGATGGCTGTTTCTTTCCCAAGCAAGGTTTGTAATTTTTTAAAATTAACACCAGCTGCTGCAGAAATAACAAGATGATGTTTAGGATCAATAGAGGAAGAAATTTCATTTAATACGTCTGAAATTTTATTTGGTTTAACACAAATCATGACAATATCTGTATTTTGGGTTGCTACTTTATTATCTGTAGTTGTATGAATAGCAAAACGTTGCTTTAACCAATTCGCGCGTTCTGAGTTAGGATGGCTTGCCCAAATATGATTTGCATTAAAACCTGTATTCAATAAGCCACTGATAAGACTAGTTGCTAAATTGCCTGCGCCAATGAATGCAATTGTTTGTTGTTTCATATTTCCTCACTTACGCTCACCAAAAATAGCAGTTCCAATTCGGATTAAAGTAGCGCCTTCAAAAATGGCTGCAACATAATCATTCGACATTCCCATAGATAAAGTATCGACGTCTAGTTTTTGTTTTTGAAGTTGTATCAGTAAATTTTTTAATTCTCTGAAATAATGGCGCTGCCTTTCAAAATCATCAGTTGCAGCAGGAATAGTCATTAAACCGCGAAGTTTTAAATGTGGCAGAGCTGTGATTTCTTCAGCAAGAGTAAGTACATCATGTGGATGAACACCAGATTTACTGTCTTCATTACTAATATTTACTTGAATACAAACTTGTAATGGTGGGTAATTTGGCGCACGAAATTGATTTAAACGTTTTGCAATTATCACGTTATCGATTGTATGGACCCATGAAAAATGTTCAGCGATGAGTTTGCATTTATTGCGTTGGACGTGACCTATAAAATGCCAATTAATATCTAAATCAGCTAGTTCAGTAATTTTATTTAATGCTTCTTGTAAATAATTTTCACCAAAATCTTTTTGTCCACAGTTAAATGCTTCATGAATCTTGCTGGATGATTGCGTTTTGCTAACAGCAATTAAATGAATGTTATCAATCGCTCGATTTGCTTTTTTAGCAGCATCAAAAATTTTTTCTTGGATATGTACTAAATTGTTGGCGATGCTCATAAAAATTAATAAGGAATGAATAAGGTGACTATTACAGAACTTCTTGACCTTGCTGTCAAAAATTATGCTTCTGATTTGCATTTATCTTCCAATCACATTCCAATGTTTAGGATAAGAGGTGAATTAATACAAATTACACAAGAAAAAATATCAGAACAAAATTTAGCTCAAATCATTTTTGAGTTATTAGATCATGAACAAAAAATATATTTTGAACAAAAAAAAGAAATTGATTTCAGTTTTGAGCATTCGCAATTTGGACGATTTCGCGTTCATCTTTTTCATCATCATCAAGGAATAGCGGCTGTATTTCGAATTATTTCTAAAATTGTACCAACGCTTAAAGAATTAGGTTTGCCACAAGTACTGGAAAAATTTAGCGAATTACAACGCGGCTTAGTATTAATTACTGGGCAAACAGGGATGGGTAAAAGTACGACGCTCGCAGCGATTATAGAATTAATAAATACCAAAAAAGGCCATCATATTGTGATGCTAGAAGATCCAATTGAATATGTCTTTCAAAGTAAACGATCACTGATCCATCAACGCCAAGTTGCTTTACATAGCAATACATTTAGTTCGGCATTAAAAGCCTGTTTACGTGAGGATCCAAATGTAATTGTGATTGGTGAAATACGCGATTTAGAAACAATTCGTTTAGCTTTAACTGCTGCTGAAACAGGTCATTTAGTATTAGCAACTTTGCATACTGCATCCGCAATTCAAACCATACATCGAATAGTTGGTGTATTTGAATCACACGAAAAACAAGCAATCAAATTACAATTGGCGGAATCATTGCAAGCAATTGTATCTCAGGTATTAATTCCTGGTTCATCTCAAGGCAGAATAGTGGCAAGTGAAATATTACTTGCAACCCAGGCAGTAAAAAATTTAATTCGAGAAGAAAAATTGCCTCAAATATACTCCATTATGCAGATGGAGCGAGCAAAAGGAATGCAAACTTTAGATCAAGATTTAGAAAGGTTGGTCGATAATAAGAAAGTAAGCGTAGAACAGGCTTTGGTATACGCACATGAGCGAGATGCGTTTTTAATGAAATGGAAGAATTTTTTACATTGAGGATGCAATGAAGAAAAAAAAATCGAAACGTTTAACTGCGCTAGAAGAAATTATTCGAAGTCTGTCTGATCGAATTGTAAAAGCTCAGCAACCGATTCGAATTTTGGATGCATTAAAATGGGATCAAAGTATTCAAGCTGATTTCTTTAAAAATAAATGTGAAGAATTACCTGCTGTTGATAAAGATTTCTATTTATCTCGTCCATTGCCATACAACCCAGATGAAAAAAAAGCAGAATTTTATGAAATAGAACGTGACATCAGACGACAACTCGGACAATTCAGTGGTGTCGGTAATATCATGTCTAGGATGTGTCATGAATATCGTGAAGTTGTACGTATGCTTGAAGCGCGCGGCACACCAGAATTCTCAAAAATTTCTCAAGATTTATACGGTAGTTCGCAAGATGCATTTTATGTAAATGCGCCAACTCTACGTGATTTAGCGACGCTGTTATCTGAAACATTAGTCAATATTAAATCGCAGGTGAACACAGAAGCAGATGTAAAACGGTATAGCAGCGAGCAAGCAGTTGAAATACTGGGTAAACATTTAGCACATTATTTTAGTGAATCAGCAAAAGATGTTCGAGTGCAATTAAGTGATGAGATTGTTGCTGATGCTGCTGCAGGTGCTGAACGAATTAAAATACGAAGTGGTGCGCAATTTAGTGAGCGCGACTTAAAAGCATTAGAAGTGCATGAAGGTTGGGTTCATCTTGGCACAACATTAAATGGTATGGCGCAACCTGTTTGTACGTTTTTAAGTAAAGGACCGCCATCTTCTACTGTTAGCCAGGAAGGTTTGGCAATCATTATGGAAATTTTCACTTTTTCTTCGCATCCAGCACGAGTGCAACGATTAACTGATCGTATTACTGCAATCAGTATGGCTGAACGTGGCGCTGATTTTTTAGATGTATTTCGTTTTTATCGTGAACGTGGCATGAGTGATGAAGATTGTTATGCATCAACTGTGCGGGTATTTCGTGGTAGTACACCCAAAGAACCACCTTTCACTAAAGATTTAGTTTATAGCAAAGGTTTTATTTTAATTTACAACTATATTCGTTTAGCAATTCAAAGCGGATTGGTATCTCGTATCCCATTGTTATTTTTAGGTAAAACTACACTTGAAGATTTACATGTACTTGAAGGTTTATTAGAAGAAGGTTTAGTTGTTCCACCACAACATATACCACCACAGTTTCATGATTTAGCAGCGCTAAGTGCGTGGATGTGTTACTCATTATTTTTAAATAGATTGAATCTGCAAAGTTTCAGAGAAGATTATAAGAGTTTCTTGCAGCAGTGAGTAAAGTTGAAAAGAAATTGTAGGGTGGGCAAAGCTTGCCCCGTACTTGATTCGGGAACCATCTTGCCCACCAGAAAATAAAAAGGTGGGCACGCTAACGCTTTGCCCACCCTACAAAAAAGTAAGTATGAATTTTCTTATTATTTATTCAGCCTTTGGGCCTGCATTTTTAATCGCATCACTAACTTGGAAACGTTTGAAGTTATTGTTGAATTTTTCCACCAAGTTTTTGGTTGTTTCTACAAATGCAGCATGATTAGCCCAATTATGAGCAGGATTTAACAATTTGCTATCTACGCCTTTTAATTCTTTTGGAATTTGAATATTGAAATATGGAAGTATTTCAAATTCAGTTTGGTTGATTTCACCATTTAAGATGGCATGAATGATTGAGCGTGTGACAGGAATTGCAAAACGTTTACCGCCTTGACCATAAGCACCGCCAGTCCAACCCGTATTAACTAAATAAACTTTAGCGCCAGTCTCAGTAATTTTATTCATTAATAAATCAGCATAAACATTTGCTGGACGTGGGAAAAATGGTGCGCCGAAGCAAGTGCTGAATGTTTCTTTGATGCTAGCAGTTTGCCCAACTTCGGTACTACCCACTAATGCGGTATAACCACTTAAGAAATAATAAGCTGCTTGTTCTTTACTTAAACGTGCAACAGGTGGGAGCACACCATATAAATCGCAGGTTAAGAAGATCACGGCATTAGGTTGTCCAGCAGCATTTTCACTCACACGTTTTGGAATATAATCACGAGGATAAGCTGCACGAGTATTTTGAGTCAGGCTGCCATCACCATAATTAGGTGATTTAGTCGCTGGATCTAACACCACGTTTTCCATGATTGCGCCATCACGAATAGCATCCCAAATTACTGGTTCGCGCTCTTGTGATAAATCAATACATTTAGCGTAACAACCGCCTTCGAAATTAAATACGCCTTGTTCGCTCCAACCATGCTCATCATCGCCGATTAAATAACGATCTGGATCAGATGAAAGAGTAGTTTTACCAGTGCCAGATAACCCAAAGAATAAAGCAACATCGCCTTTTTCGCCGACATTTGCTGCACAATGCATTGGTAATACTTTTTGTTCTGGTAATAAATAATTTAATACCGAGAACATCGCTTTTTTCATTTCACCGGCATAAAACGTACCGCAAATTAAAATTTTTCTTTCGCTGAAATTCAAAATAACGGCAGCATCACTGTTAGTACCATCGCGAGTTGGGTCACATGAGAAATTAGGCGTGCAGAGAATGGTCCATGCTTTTTCAACATTAATATTTTTAGAAGGATGTTCAGGACGAATGAATAAATGGCGTGTGAATAAGTTGTGCCACGCTAGTTCGGTTTTAACTTCGACTGGAATACCGTGGTGTGCATCTGCACCAACTAATAAATGAGAAACAAAATGATCACGTTGCATTAAATGTTGATGAGCACGGTTCCAAAGTAGTTCGAATTGTTCAGGAGCAAAAGCTTGGTTAACGATGCCCCAATCAACCGTATTTGCTGTAATAGCGTCTTTAACGATAAAGCGATCTTTAGGGGAACGGCCAGTACGGGCTCCGGTTTTTACGGCTAAAGCGCCATTCGAACTTAACTCACCTTCGTGTCTTTGAAGGGCAAGCTTGATTAATTCTTGGGTAGATAAGTCGACGTAAACATTAGGGTTATTAGACATGAGGCACTCCTTAAACGTTAAGTTGCGCGCATTCTAACGGCACTATAGGGGCTTGCCCAGTTTTTACCCAAAAAGGGATGAAAAAAATGTAATATGGTTACCTCTAGGGGGAGCTCTCTGTATATAATCGTGCGCAATTTGACCCAAATACGACACGGAAACTGAAATTCGATGCCAGAGACTGAAATTATTTCAAATCAAACTAATTTCACCAATCAATTTTTAATTGCTATGCCGCAGTTAGAAGACGCAATTTTCTTTCGTTCTCTTATCTATATTTGTGAACATTCGGTGGAACAAGGGGCCGTAGGGATTATGGTGAATTCCCCTCTTAGTATTAATCTTCATGATGTTTTGCAACAAATGAAAATTGAAAGTCATTCAGAGGCCGTTAATACCTTACCCATTTTATTAGGTGGGCCAATTGAGCAAGAGCGTGGCTTTATTCTTCATAATCCAAGTAAAAGATGGCGTTCTACTTTAGAAATTTCACAAGAAGTTGCCGTGACCACCTCAAACGATATTTTAAAAGCGATTGCTGAAGGGCAAGGCCCATCCAAAGTATTAATAGCGCTTGGATATGCTGGTTGGGGGCCAAATCAACTCGAAAACGAAATAAAAAATAATCTCTGGTTCAATTGCGCGGTAAATACTCAAATTTTGTTTGATATGCCTTTTGAGAAACGCTGGGAAGGAATCCAAAAAGCGATTGGTATTGATTTAAATAAAATCTCAGGGCAAGTCGGTCATGCCTAGTATCAATACGGTGCTCGGTTTTGATTTTGGTATGAAACGCATTGGTGTTGCTGTAGGTCAGCGCATTACGCATTCTGCAACTGCTTTGAAAGTTTTATTAGCAGAACAAGGTCAACCTAACTGGCAAGATATTTCAGTTTTGATTCAAGAATGGCAACCACAAGCATTAGTTGTTGGTATTCCATTAAATATGGATGGTACCGAACAAGAGATGAGTACACATGCCAAACAATTTGCTGATCAATTAAAACAAAAATTTTCTTTACCGGTATTCCAAGCTGAAGAACGTTTATCAACAAAAGAAGCGCGAGAACAAATTTTTGCTGCACAAGGTTACAAAGGTTTAATGAAAGCAGTTGATAGCGTAGCTGCGAAAATTATTGTTGAAGACTGGCTGCGTTCGCACGGAGAACAATGATGGCTAAACATTTACTCTCAATAGATGATTTATCTAAAGAAGATATTTTACTTATTCTCGAAAAAGCAAATCACATACAAAAACAAGATAGCTTAAAAAATAAAACAGTTATTAATTTATTTTTTGAAGCCAGTACCCGCACTCGTATCAGCTTTGAATTAGCTGCAAAACGTTTAGATGCGCATGTTGTTAATTTCTTAGAGATGACAAGTTCAACTCAAAAGGGTGAAACAGCGCTTGATACATTTTTAACCGTACAAGCCATGCAAAGTGATATTGTCATTGTGCGTCATCGAGAAAATGGTATTCCAGAATTATTTGCTAAACACGCATTACCACATATTTCTATTTTAAATGCCGGTGATGGCACGCATGAACATCCAACCCAAGCTTTGTTAGATATGTTGACGATTCAACAAAAGAAAAAAAATTTCGAGAATTTAACTATTGCAATTGTTGGTGATGTTGCAAATTCACGTGTTGCGCAATCTGATGTTAAAGCTTTAAAAAAATTAGGTGCAAAAGATATTCGAGTAATTGGCCCTGATTATTTTTTAAATAGTGAATGGTTAAAAGCTGCAAATGTTTCTTTATTCAATGATATGAAATCAGGATTAAAAGATGTTGATGTCATTATTATGTTGCGTATCCAAAAAGAACGCTTACAACATCATTTATCTGAACAAGAACAAAACCAATTTATTGAACATTTTTGTTTAGATGAAAATAAATTAGCGATTGCAAAAAAAGATGTGATCGTTATGCATCCAGGTCCTATGAATCGCGGAGTAGAAATTAGTTCCGATGTTGCAGATGGCAAACACTCCGTAATTTTTCAACAAGTTTCTAATGGCGTATTAGCAAGAATGGCAGCAATGTTATTTTTGCAAGGAAGATGATGATGAAGATGAAAAAATTGAAATTGAAACAAAAGCTGAATCCATATTTAACTGTTCGTGCTTTTGATTTTTATATGTTTGTAATTGCCTGCTTTTTAGTGGGATATGCATTTTATGTTCAACACGTTGAATTAATTAATCCTTGCCCACTTTGTGTTGTTGAACGATTCATCACAATGTTATTAGCGGTATTTTATTTTGTTGCATGTGTGCATCGTTCACATAACAAATATTGGCGTGTCATTTCCCATGCTATTGGATTGATACTTTCATTTCTTGGATTACTTGTGTCGTTTCGACATGTTTGGTTGCAATACTTTTCGCCTCACACTCCAGTTGGATTATGCGGTCCTGATTTACGTTATATGTTAGAAAATTTGCCATTCAAACAAGTATTAAATTTATTGTTTTTAGGATCGGGTGATTGTTCTGTTATTGATAAAGTCGTTTTTAATCTTAGTTTATCTGGTTGGGCGCTTATCTTTTTTGCTATTTCAACAATCGTTTGTGCAGTTGCTATTTTTCGTAAATGGCGCTTTTAAAAAAATTTAATTGCGAAGAGTTAAGTGAGGAACATATGTTTTCAGTTGTGATCCCAGTCCATGATGAACAAGATAATATTCAAGCATTAATTGCAGAAATTGCGCAGCATTGTGCCTCTTTTAAACAATACGAAATCATTGTTGTTAATGATGCAAGTCGTGATACAACTTTACAAAAACTTCAAGAGATTAAATCAAGTTATCCAATGCTTCGTATTCTTTGTCACGATCAAAAGTTAGGACAAAGCGCTGGTATTCGCACCGGTGCGATCCATGCAAATTATGATGTGATCGTGATGTTAGATGGCGATGGTCAAAATGATCCTGCTGATATTCCTAATCTACTCAATGCATTTTGGGCAAACCAAAGCAAAAATGTCGGTTTAGTAATTGGACATCGTGTAAATCGACATGATAGTTCTATACGAAAAATTGCTTCAAAAATTGCAAACGGTATTCGTGGTAGTTTGTTAAAAGACAACGCCCCTGATTCAGGTTGTGGTCTGAAAGTTATTTCTAAACAGTTATTTTTAGAACTACCTTATTTTGATCACATCCATCGTTTTGTTCCGGCATTAGTAAAACGCGCGGATTTAGAAGTAATGGTGGTACCAGTGAATCATCGTGAACGAGTAAAAGGGCGCTCAAAATACGCTATTTTTGATCGTTTATGGGTTGGTATTGTCGACTTATTTGGTGTTTGGTGGCTGCAAAAACGTTATCGCGCGCCTAAGGTTGTAGAGGAAAAATAATTTGAGTGCTTTATCCATTTGGTTAACGGTTGGTTTTTTAGGCCAAGCTTTGTTTTCTGCTCGCTTTTTAGTGCAATGGATTTATAGCGAAAAAATGGGAAAAAGTATGATCCCATTGGCATTTTGGTATTTCAGTTTAGGTGGCGGTTTATTACTAACTATATACGCAATATTTTGGTTGAAAGATCCGGTTTTTATTATCGGACAAGCATCCGGTTTGTTTGTTTATTCAAGAAATCTTTATTTGATTTTAAAACGAAGAAAGAAATTAGCAGTATTAAATCAACGTAAGCAAGATAGGAATCCAATATGAAGCCATTAACAAAACAAAGTTTATTTTGGATTATTTTGATCTCATGGGGCGCAATTTTTATTGCTACTCATTTTCTTAGACCAGCGTTACCAATCGATGAAACACGTTATTTAACAGTCGCATGGGAAATGTGGGTGAAAAATAATTATCTCGTACCACATTTAAATTTCATGCCATACAGCCACAAACCGCCCCTATTATTTTGGTTGATTAATTTATCTTGGGCGATTTTCGGTACAAAATTAATTGCAGCAAGATTAGTTCCATTTTTATTTGGATTAGTAACGTTACTCGTTACATTTCGCCTGGCTCGTTTGTTGTGGCCGCAACAAGAGAGAGTAGCTATTTACAGCACATTCGCATTAGCAGGCGCATTGGCATTCATTACTGCTGGCAACATCATCATGTTTGATATGTTGATGACGTTTTGGATTATGCTCGGATTGTTTTTTGTTATTAAAGCGTTGCAACAACAATCTTTAAACATTAAATACTGGGTCATTTATGGTGTTTGTTTAGGTTTTGCTTTACTAACAAAAGGGCCTGTTGCGTTTATTCATATGTCTATTGTTCCTTTAATTGCGCCGTTTTGGACTAAAAATTCATCCTTACAAATTAATTGGAAAAATTGGTATATCGGATATGTATTAGCCACGATTATAGGTTCAGCAATGATATTGGCGTGGGCTATTCCAGCTGCAATTTCTGGTGGTCCAGAGTACGCAGAATTAATTCTATGGCGTCAAAGTGCAGGGCGAGTAGTTGATTCATTCGCGCATGCGAAACCATTTTGGTTTTACTTAAAGTTACTTCCTTTTGTTTTATTTCCATGGGCTTGGTGGATAAGATAAAGGAAAAAATTATTCAAAGACAAATCCATTATTGAAACATGGCAAATAAAATTTTTGTTATCGTGGTTGCTCATCGTTCTTTTTATTTTTTCTTGTATTAGCGGTAAACAATTGCATTACATGGTGCCATTGATTCCACCATTTGCAATATTGTTTGGTGCTGTTATTTCGAAATTAGATGAGAACCGCTATTGGCGTTTAAATACATGGTTAGTATTAATTTTGCCAATTGTGATGACAGTTATTGTGCTTTTAAAAAGTTGGCTTGCAACTATTTTAGGCCATCAAATAGCTGCCTATTTGTATATAGTTCCATCTTGGTTGGGCTTTGTGCTTTTAGCATTGCTAATTATTTGTATTTTTATTAGTCGATATAAAGGCTTAACGCCACAATTATTAGCAGCTTATTTTATTACTTTCATGTTTGTGATGGGGCATTTAGCGCTTTATCAAATGATGTTACGTCAAGACTTAAAAGAAATAAGTGAGTTGATTCAACCGTATAAAAATGAAATTGCTTATGCGCAAGCATATAGAGGTGAGATTGGCTTTATCGCGAAGCTTGAAAAACCAATTGCTCAGATTAGCGCTAAAGAAGTTGAAACATGGTTAGCACAACATCCTAATGGCATTGTTATTTTGAAATATGATGTTGATAAAAAACAGGGCCATCCAGAAAGACCAACCTTTAAAAATGCGCGTTATATTTATGAAAAACCATTTCGTGGCGGAATCCTTGCTGCCATCGTTTATGGCTCTGAACCATCTAATAAAAAATAATCTTGATTGAGTTGATATGATTTTTTTCGAAGCGGATTTGAAGTACAAAAATCCGCTTTGGAAAAATCGATAAAACGATAAAGCAAATGTTCATCACGTCCAGCAGAAATACCAAGTCGTTTTGTTTGAATAATTTTTTTTGGACGATAATTTACATCTGCGATAAAAAATTTTTCTCTATCGAAATTTTTTTGGTTCCATTCTTTCACTTTCAAACCAAGCGATTTACATAATAAGGTTTGACCGCTACACAGTTTTTCTAATTTTCTTTGTTCTAAGCTTTTTGTTGGATTTAGTTTTTGCATAAGCGCTAGCATATTAGGCGAGGAGTTTGAATGAAGATAGGGAAAGCCCGACTTTATTAACACGGCATTACCTAAACCTTCGGCACTAATATTTAAGGTATCGCCACCTCGAGCATAATACATATAAATAGTTCCTGCGGGCATAAACATAGCCTTACGGCTTTCAGTAAACCCTAAGGATGAGTGGCTGGCTTTATCTTCTAAATAGTAGCTTTCGGTCTCAATAATAGAGGCGGATAGCCAAATATCTTGCTGTTTTACGCAAAGAACCTTGCCTAAAAGTGCTTTTGCCAGTTCGATAGCGTCCTTATTGAAGAATTCGTGTTTGCAAGCTTGGAGTTCCACGTTTAAAATGCCGCTCTTTTTCAATTTTGTTTAGTAATTATATTAGTCGAAAGGAAAAACTACATGCCTGTTATCTACTTAAAAGATGGTGAAAATCCAGAAATTGCCCTCAAACGCTTTAAACGTTCTTGCGAAAAAGCAGGAATCCCTTCTGAATGGCGTCGTCGTGAACGCTACATCAAACCAACCACTGAACGTAAACAAAAACGTTTAGCTGCTGTTAAAAGAGCAATGAAAAAGCTCATGAAAAAAACCAAAATTACTGCCCGTATGGGAAATATGAAACGTCGCGAAAATTAATTTTCTTTCGTTTATCGAGGGATTTAAGAATGGCTGAAACAGCATTAAAAAATCGCATTACAGAAGATATGAAAACTGCAATGCGTGAAAAGGATCAGCAACGCTTAAATGCTATTCGTATGATTTTAGCAGCTGTTAAACAAATCGAAGTTGACGAGCGTATTCAAATCGATGATCAACGTGTGTTGACGATTCTCGATAAGTTATTAAAACAAAGACGCGAATCGATTCAACAATATCAACAAGCGAATCGCCAAGATTTAGTTGATAAAGAAACATTCGAAGCTGACATCATTCAAGCTTATTTACCAGCGCAGTTATCAGAAAATGAAATTCGTGAATTAATTACTAAAGCAATTACCAAAACAGGCGCAAGTTCTATTCGTGATATGGCAAAAATCATGGCGGAATTAAAACCAGAATTACAAGGTCGCGCAGATATGTCGATGGTGAGTCAATTAGTAAAAGAGAAATTGTCTTAAACTATTTAGCCCGCGAGGCTCATCTTTAGTGTAGGGTGGGCAAAGCAACATATGTTGCGTGCCCACCAAAAGGTATTGTGAAGGAATGGTGGGCACAGCGTTTCACGCTTTTGCCTACCCTACCAGAATTTATCCGCGATAATTATATTGATCATGAAGCGAGATAATTAATGTGGCATCTAGAATCCCAAAATCATTCATTGAAGATCTACTCTCTAGAACAGATATTGTTGAATTAATAGATGCACGCGTTCCTTTAAAAAAAGCCGGAATTAATTACAAAGCAAATTGTCCTTTCCATAGTGAAAAAACACCTTCCTTTTCAGTCAGTCCTAAAAAACAGATTTATCATTGCTTCGGTTGCGGCGCGAATGGCAATGCTATTGGTTTTTTAATGGAGTATGAACACAAAGATTTTGTTGAAGCAGTTGAAGCGTTGGCTTCAGAGTTAGGTTTAACTGTTCCTAGAGAAAATGATTTTGGTACCAATAAAAAGCCACAGCATGAAATTGATTTATATGCAGTGATGGAACGTGTAGCGAAATTTTATTTTCAGCAATTAAAAAATAAACTTGAAGCAATTAACTATTTAAAGCAACGCGGTTTAAGCGGAGAAATTTGTAAACGTTTTCAAATTGGTTATGCACCACAATCATGGGATCAATTAATTCGCTTTTGTGATGATGTACCCAACAAATTGAAATATTTATCTGAATTAGGCTTAGTTGTGATTAAAGACAATGGCCAAGGATATGACCGGTTTCGTCATCGCATTATGTTTCCTATTCGTAATCGATTAGGAAAAGTAATTGGTTTTGGTGGCCGCGTTATCGATCCCAACGATCAACCTAAATATCTTAACTCTCCTGAAACAATTTTATTTCATAAAGGTGAAGAGCTTTATGGTTTATATGAAGTGTTATCTTCGAAACGACAGATTGAACGTTTAATTATTGTTGAAGGTTATATGGATGTTGTTGCACTTGCGCAATTTGGAATTGATTACGCAGTTGCAACACTTGGTACCAGTACTACTAAAACACATATCACTAAGCTCATGCGTTATAGCAAAGAATTAATTTTTTGTTTTGATGGCGATACTGCAGGAAAAAAAGCAGCATGGCGCGCATTGGAAACCGTGCTACCAGTTATCAATGACGAAGTACGCATTAAGTTTTTATTTCTGCCTGAAGAAGATGATCCAGATAGTTTAATTCGGCGCATTGGCAAAGATAATTTTGAAGCCTTATATACCAAAGCGTCTTCCGTAATTGATTGGTTTTTTCAACAAATTGCAAGCAATGTTGATTTAACAACAATGGAAGGTCGTGCGCGTTTAATTAAAACTGCGAGCAATTATATCAACGACATGCCAGAAACTACGTTAAAGCAATTGATATTTGAACGATTAGCCAGCTTAACGCGCATGAGTGTCGCACATTTACAAGCAATGATGCGTGGCACAGATACTTCAACAACAAATACAACTTTAAAATCGGAAATAAAATTGCCATCGGTTTTACGTACAGCTTTAGCACTGGTTTTACAGTATCCAGAACAATTTCAGACAATAGTGATCCCTGACTGGTTACAACAAATACAAAATTCAGGATTAGTTGTATTAAAACAAGTATTAGAAAATATCAAAAATCAAAAACAAATTTCGACTGCAACAGTTTTAGAACAGTTTCGTGAGCAAGAAAATTTATTTTTAAAATTACAAGCGGTTGCAAACTTAGAATTACATCTTCCAGAAACAGGTGTGATGAATGAATTTTTAGGTGCATTAAAACAATTACAAAAACAGTATGAAGAACAGTTGGTTGAACAATTATTACGAAAAGCTGAAATGAACGAATTAACAGCAGAAGAAAAACAGCAATTACAAACACTTATTTTGAAG
>CAZYCO010000001.1:55182-68537 GCA_964645885.1 uncultured Gammaproteobacteria bacterium | reverse complement strand
GAAGCAGAAAGAATTAATGTAATGAGGAGGCGAGTTTAGAAAATAACAATTTTATTTTAACTATTAATCAAATTTAAAAAATTTTAAAGAGGAAATTAATATGAAGCCAACTAAAGGTACCGGTTTTTTTAATAATCAATATCAACCGTTAAATAATTCTGATTTAGACAATAACAACAAAACTAGCAATGATCCTATGAAAGACGCCTTAGAAATAGCTCGCTTAGCTGGTTACGCAAGCTTATTTCAACTTCTACAAATTGTAGAAAAAAATGAAAACAACGATAGTTTTGTAAGAACTTATATAATAGATGGTTACTTTAATGAAGAAGCAGATGTTCGTTCGTTTGATCAACGTAATTCGTTATTAAATCGTGTATTGACTTTGTTATTAAGAGTTTCAACTTCAGGCGATAGCACATTCGAACAAAATAAGTTACCAAAAGATGTAAGAGCTGAACGACAAATTCCAGAAGATGCAAGAAATAAACCTCAAGATTTTTTTGAAGCAATTCCGGATCATTCATTATTTGGATTGTCATATAATGAACGTCTTATTGGTCGTAAGAAAATTTATGTTAGCAATCTTTGGGTGCGTGGTTATTTTGAAAGACGTGACTCAATTAAAAAACAATTAATAAGAGTAATAACTAGTAATCGACCAGGACCACAGCTTGAAAAAAAGCGTATGGAATTAGATTGTTTTGTTGTTGCACCACCAGGTTATCCTAAAAAAGCAAGTAAATTAGAAAAGTTATTTGCTCAGCGTTATTTAAATCGAGACGATTACCCGTCACATGATGAAGCGATGAAAAGTTTAGGTGAGTCAGATTCAAATGATGATTATTGTTTAGTTAAAAATAAGTTGGGCGAATATCTTTGTTGGGATGTTAAAAAAAATGAACCTATTTACACAAAAGACAGAAATCGTGCATTTATTTTTAATAGAAAAGCTTATGAAAATTCTTTAGTCGAAGATATTCGTAATGAATTACTTGCTCTTCAACGTGAAGTTGATTTGGATAATTTAAAAAATAAACCAAAAAATTGTTTGAGCCAATTATGGGGCGCGTTTTTTAATACTAATAAATCGGCTTGGGTTAAATTAACGGCGTCCGGTACAGGTGTTTTTGCAGATGTTTTGATGCAAGACACGCATCTAACGCCTGAAATTTTTGAAGCATTTTTTAAAGCAACAATAGAAGTTTGTAAAACATTACCAAAAGCATCTTCAGGGAAAATGGTTATTGAAATTCCATTATTTGGTGATGTTGCTGAAGAACAATTTAACAAATGTTTCACAAACGATATTAAAGCAGAATTAGCGGCTAAAGGAATTCAAATAGAAGCGGGCATTAAGCGAGATGTATTTAATTTTAATCATGTTGATTCAAGCAAATATGTTTATTGTGCATCTAATCCAGGCGATGTTATGGCATCAGCAGGAAACGAATTAAATGCAGGTATGGATATAGAGCTAACAATAAATGCTCAAACCGTTGAAGCTATGATGGGTATTGTTAGTACTATGCCGCAAGATATGGTGTGGATATTTAATTTTATGAAAATGTTGTCACCACATAATCAATTTTTTACTTCAGTAAACAATGGTAAAGCAGTATATGAATCAGTAGCAGAGCGTTACCCAAATGTTGCTTCTGAATACGACAGTGTGAATACGCCTGAAAAATGTCAAGAATTGTTTGAAGCATTTGTAAGTGGCGTAAGAGAATATTTGATAGATGAATTGCAAAAAGCAAAGTGGCCAAAAGAAGCTGCAGAAAAAGCAGTAAATGACTGGTATCAAACAACAAATTTTGAAACTGTAAAACAAACTGAAGTTTTCGAAGGAAAATCATTGTGTACAAAAATGTTTTCCTTCACGCAGGCTGCAAATCAACAGTTAAATGAATTATTGAAGCAACCTATCCCACAACAAGATGAAGAAGAGTCTATTGATCTAAGTAAGCTTGGTATTTCTTATTCTTTTTCTGCAAAAAAATAGATTGAAATAATTAAGACGCATGATTTCTTTCATGCGTCTTTTTTTTTAGAAATTTAGAAAATTTATTTCAGACATTTTTTTAAATTAGATTTGGTTTAGAATTTTTTATTGTTTTTGAAAAAAAGGTTGCTAAATTTAAATTGTAAATTAGCAAAATATTTAAAAGGATTTTTAAATGCGACCAGTACCAAAAATAACTGTTAAACAATTGCCTACCAATCAAAGAATATCAACACAACAGCCAACCACTGGAATAAGATCACAAACGTTTCGACCAACATTGCTTCGATTACGCCAAAAAAATCAAGACTTGGGTGAAACAATTGACAACATTTTGAATTTAACAGGACAAGTTACAGAAGTTCCAGTTCCAAATCAGCCACTCATTCCAAAACCATTGTTGAATACAATGTTTTTTAAACCCTTAAAAGATAATATAAGTTGTTTAAGCAATAATATGGGTTATTACTTAAAACAGTATACTGCAGTAGCTTCTCTTCCTCCTGATTTTCCGGAATTAAAAAAACATTTTACAACGCTACTTCATTTAACGGCAGAAATTTTTTTTGATTTTTTGCAATGTATTAAAGAACAGCTTGCAGAAAACATACGTGAACATCGATGGTTAACATTAGCTTGTTTCGTTGCAGGCGCATTTATCAGCTGTTATTACATTGCAAGTCCTGGAACGATGCTTTCAGGGATGGTTCAAAAAATTTATCAACTATTGAATGTAGAACCCGTTTTAATAGAAGGGGTTGTTGCTGTTTTAACTGGTGCAACAGCAGCCGCGTTGCTACCTAATACTTTGCATTTGATCGCAACTTTAATAGAGCAAATGACCAACTATTTTAATAATCTTTTACAAAATAAGGAAAAAAGCAGTGAAAATATTGGTTCACATCCTGAGTTGTTTGCTGACTTAATAAAATTACTCAAACCACAAATTGAAAGTACTATTCATAATGGTGTTGAAGTATCAGCAAATCATTCAAGTAATGAAGAAGATAATAATGAAAATTTTGGACCAAGTATGTATCTAAGTAATAACAATAATGGAAAGTAAAAATAAGGAAAAGTAAAAATGAGAACTAATTTTTTAATGATAATGAAGATTGCTAATCAATATGACAAACGTTCGCAAACACATATTTTTAAAGAAAGTTATTCTGTTTTAAAACAAAAAATGTTTAGGGCTTACTGCGCTACTAATGAACAAAAAAAAATTACTTTGCATGATGTGCAAGAAAAATACCATGAAGCAGCAAAGCTTTCAGATGAGTTCTTAAATCAGCAAGTAACCTCACATGTCGAATCATTTGCTACAAAAGCAGAATCTATAAGTGGTAGTAAAGTACAAAAATTGGAACAAGATGTACAAACTAAAATCAATACCTTATTAAGAGGTGAGGATGGAAAAAGTGGTATCCAAGCCGAAGTGGATGCAATTAAGCACGCTGTTGGTAACTTGTCAGAAACCTTGAATGGTAAAGATGGAAAAGATGGTATCAAATCCCAGGTCGCTAATTTGTCAGAAGAAATGAAGGATCAAACTAATAAAGCAAAAAAATTTAGTAATTTCCTTTGGTGGCACCGCATTGAATTAATTGGATTATCTCTTAGTTCGCCTTTTTTTTATGAACAATGGAAAAATTATTTAAGAGCTGCTCCTAAGCAAGATTTTACTAAAGAAAAAAACAAAGCGATTCAAGAGCGGCAGCTCAAAGTAGATGAATTACACAAACAACTTGAAGAAACATGGTCACTCCCTGGTCGAAGCGTGAAAGAAAACTTGCGTGCTGAAAGAGATCAGCTTCTTCAAGAAATTAAAAAGTTAAACGATTGCCTAAATCAACCAGAGCGTTCTATAAAAAGTTGTTTAGAAAGCAAATCTGAAAATCCTGAATCATCAGAGTTACAGCAAACTACACTCAGTCGTTAATTTGCTAAATTCTTTGTGTTGTAACATGTCACAGTTTTTATCATCCCGGCCAAGCATACGCAGTATGCGCGAGCCGGGATCCATGCAGAAAAAATGCATCTGCTATACTTAAATATACGTAACTTTATCTACTATTAATAAATAAAAAAATGATGAGATGTGATTATGTATATTTATTTAATCGTACCTAAAAAAAATAAAGCTCAATATGATATCAAAGCCAATCAAACTTATACTGCAATTTCAACTTATGAAAATGAGGATGCAATTAAACAATTTCTTTTGGGCGGTTCTCAAAAATATCCTAACCATGTTGCGCTAAAAGTATGGTTTGATGAAAAAAAATCAGATGTGCAAATTAATGAAAATATTAAAAATGGCACGTACAACATTACATTTCAAAAACAAAGCGCAATTGATTTAGATGTAATAGAAGAAATAAACATTAACAATAGTAAAAATAAAACGATTAAAACAACGCATAATCAGCGAGCAGCGCATTCATCTATTGTTGGTGTTATCTATTCTTCGTTAGTTTCGTTAGTTAAAAATGTAGCATCAACACTATATGCTCCAATTGAATTAGTTCTTTCTGGATTAAAGATATTTGCAAACGTCTTTCAACATTCAAAACCAATTTTAAAACGACATTTTTCTTCAGCAAAAATTTATAAAATGCAGCGCGCAGCTAGAGCCAGAGCAAGAATGCATGCGCATGCGTCGCAACAACTACAACCAGTATTGGTGCCAGTCATACCTGCTTATCCACATCAAATTTTTTATTATTCGCCTCAACAAAACCATTTTGTTTCGCAGCAAACACAAACAACACAAACTGTGCCTGTACACCCATTCAATATGAATGTTGCTGCTAATCAGACAAATTTTACAAATTATCTTCCAATGTCATTTTTTGCACCCCCTCATCCATCTACATACAAAAAACCAACAGTTGTTAATTCACGATATGCTGATTTTCTCCAGCATGTTAATGAAGAACCTGATTATTTGAATCACATTCACTCTCTTACTAGAAAGTAATTTTTTTATAGCAAGAGGCATATTTTTATCTGCCTTTTGAATTTTAAATCGTAGTAAATACAGTTCATTTTTCTTTTTATTTTTCCTTGAAAAACGGTTGCTGAAGTAAGCTCGGTAAGCCAGAATAGCGCTCTTTTTAAAGCATTTTTTCTGCCTATTTTTAGGAGATTTCTTCCAGAATGTCCTCTAGAAAACAACTCGCAAACGCAATTCGCGCTTTAGCATTGGACGCAGTAAAGCAAGCGAATTCGGGACACAGCGGCATGCCAATGGGGATGGCTGACATTGCCGAAGTACTATGGAACGATTTTTTAACTCATAATCCAAAAGATCCACATTGGATCAATCGTGATCGATTTATTCTGTCAAATGGTCACGGCTCAATGCTGATTTATGCATTACTTCATTTAACTGGTTACGATTTGTCGCTAGAAGACATACAACAATTTCGTCAATTACATTCTAAAACACCAGGACATCCTGAATTTGGTATCACGCCAGGCGTTGAAACTACAACTGGACCGCTAGGTCAGGGTATTGCCAATGCAGTGGGGATGGCGATTGCAGAACGGACATTAGCCGCAAACTTTAATCGAGATAATTTTGACATCATCAATCACTACACCTACGTCTTTTTAGGTGATGGTTGTTTAATGGAAGGTATTTCACACGAAGCGTGTTCATTAGCTGGCGTGCAAGGTTTAGGGCGTTTAATTGCATTTTGGGATGACAACGGTATTTCAATTGATGGTCATATCCAAAGTTGGTGCAAAGACGATGTCGCAAAACGATTTGAAGCATATGGCTGGCATGTAGTTGCGAATGTAGATGGTCATGATCCAGAAGCGATTAAAAAAGCTATTTTAGAAGCACGAGCTGTTACCGATAAGCCAAGTTTAATCTGCTGCAAAACAGTAATCGCATATGGCGCACCAACAATGGCTGGTACCCATCATGCTCATGGAGCAATTACATCTAGCGATGAAATAGCTGCTACCAAAAAAACACTAGATTGGAATGTTGAACCATTTGTTATTCCAGAAGATATTTATCAAGGTTGGGATGCAGTTACACGTGGTTCAAAACAACAACAAGCTTGGCAGCAAAAATTTAACGATTATCAAAAAGCTTACCCGGAATTAGCACAAGAGTTATTACGTCGTATTCAACGACAATTGCCACGCAATTTTGATCATATTTTTGAACAGTTATTACAAACGCAACAACAATTTCAAAAAGAAATAGCAACTCGTAAATCATCACAAGTGGTACTAGATGCAATTGCTGAAACTATGCCTGAATTATTAGGCGGCTCTGCAGATTTAACTGATTCAAATTGTACTTATCATAAATTATCAAAAGATATATCGGTACAAAATCCAGGTGGAAACTACATTTATTACGGTGTGCGTGAATTTGGAATGTCAGCTTTAATGAATGGTATGGCGCTGTATAGCGGATTTATTCCATATGGCGGCACATTTTTGACATTTCTTGATTATGCAAAAAATGCTGTGCGTATGGCTGCATTAATGAAACAGCGTGTTGTGTTTATTTACACCCATGATTCAATTGGTTTAGGTGAAGATGGTCCAACTCATCAACCCATTGAACAAATTAATAGCTTGCGTTTAACACCCAATCTTTCAGTCTGGCGTCCATGCGATACCGTAGAAACAGTTGTTGCATGGCAACATGCTTTAAGTCGTACCGATGGTCCATCTTCTTTATTGTTATCACGTCAAAATTTAGCGCCACAACAACGTAATGAAGCAATGTTAAAAGATATTGCTCGTGGTGGTTATGTTTTAAAAGATTGTAATGGCAAACCAGAACTTATTTTAATTGCGACCGGTTCAGAAGTAACGCTTGCCGTTACAGCAGCTGAACAATTAACCAATCAAGGTCGTGCAGTTCGTGTAGTTTCAATGCCTTGTTGCGATGTCTTTTTGGCACAAGATAAAGCTTATCAAAATAACGTTTTACCAAATGGTGTAAAGAAAATTGCAATTGAAGCAGGCAGTACCGCTTACTGGTACAGATTTGTAGGTGAGCAGGGCGCAGTAATTGGGATAGATAGTTTTGGTGAATCAGCGCCTGCAAAAACAGTGTTTTCTTATTTTGGGTTTACGATCGAGCATGTGATGTCGATCGCGACAAGTATATTAAATACCAACTCACAGCACGTGAGTTTTCAGCTAGGCGCAGATGAATGACCAACCGGAGCGTATTTTTTTACGTGAGGATTGCGAATGAGTCTGCAACAACGCTGAAAGCGCACGGGTGAAGAGTTTTGAAGGAGGAATACAAATATGACAATTAAAGTAGCCATCAACGGCTTTGGACGAATTGGTCGCAATGTTCTACGTGCTTTATATGAATCAAATAAACGTAAAGAAATAGAAATTGTTGCAATTAACGATTTAGGCAATGCTGAAACTAACGCACATTTATTACGTTATGATACGACTCATGGCAAATTTGCCGGCACAGTTGAAGTGAGAGATGGTAATTTAGTTGTAAATGGAGATGTAATTCGTGTATTCGCAGAACGTGATCCATCTCAAATTCCTTGGGGTCAAGTTGGTGTAGATGTTGTTTATGAATGCACCGGTTTATTTACTAAACGCGACAAAGCTGCGCTTCATTTAAAAGGCGGAGCAAAGAAAGTAATTATTTCAGCACCAGCAGGTGATGATGTTCCTACAATTGTATTTGGTGTAAATCACCAAACATTAAAAGCAAGCGATGACATTATTTCTAATGCATCTTGTACCACTAACTGTTTAGCGCCATTAGTTAAACCATTACAAGAAGCGATTGGTATTGAATCTGGTTTAATGACAACCATTCATGCTTACACCAATGATCAAGTGTTGGTTGATTCTTATCACAGTGATTTACATCGTGCGCGCTCTGCAACTCATTCTATGATTCCAACTAAAACAGGTGCTGCAGCAGCAGTTGGTTTAGTTCTTCCAGAATTAAATAAGAAACTTGATGGTTTTGCGATGCGTGTACCAACGATTAACGTTTCTGTAGTCGATTTAACATTCCAAGCGAAACGTGAAACGAGCACGCAAGAAGTAAATGATATCGTGATCAAAGCATCTGAAGGTCCATTAAAAGATATTTTAACGATTAACAAATTACCGCTGGTATCCATTGATTTTAATCACAATCCTTCATCTTCTATTTTCGATGTCACTCAAACAAAAGTGATTGGTAAATTAGTGAAAGTATTAGCTTGGTATGACAATGAGTGGGGTTTTTCTAATCGTATGTTGGATACCACTATTGCATTGATGAAAGCTTAATTTAATTACCCTCACCCGACGTCGCACTGCGACGTCGACCTCTCCCACAAGGGGAGAGGTGAATATATTGATTAAAAGGAATCAATTTCATGTTTGCCGTACGTAAAATGTCAGATGTTGATTTAAAGAATAAACGCGTATTCATTCGTGAAGATTTAAATGTACCCATTGAAAATGGTGCAATCACTAATGACACGCGTATTCGTGCAGCATTACCTACTATTCAACACGCATTAAATCAAAATGCAGCTGTCATTATTCTTGCGCATTTAGGTCGTCCAACCGAAGGGCAATTTGAAGAAAAATTTTCACTCGCACCAATCGCAAAACGCTTAAGTGAATTATTAAAAAAACCGGTTCGTTTTCAGCAGAATTGGTTAGACGGTTTTGCAATTCAACCAGGTGAAATCGTTCTTTGTGAAAATGTTCGTTTTAATGTTGGTGAAAAAAAAGATAGCGATGAATTATCTAAAAAAATGGCGCAATTATGTGATGTATTTGTAATGGATGCATTTGGTGCTGCACATCGTGCTCATGCATCAACTCATGGCATTGCAAAGTATGCAACAGTTGCTTGTGCTGGCCCATTAATGATTGCTGAATTAGAAGCATTAGAGAAATCATTTGCACATCCTAGCCGACCATTAGCGGCAATAGTTGGCGGTTCAAAAGTTTCAACGAAATTAGAAGTGTTACAGTCCCTATTACAACAAGTTGATGAATTAATTGTAGGTGGTGGTATTGCTAATACTTTGTTAGCAGCAACAGGCGTAAACGTTGGTAAATCACTTTATGAAAAAGATTGTTTAGATATAGCACGTAACCTGCTGGCTGAAGCTAAAAAGCGCGATATTAAATTACCATTACCAGTTGATGTGGTTGTTGCAAAAGAGTTTGCCGCAACTGCAAAAGCTGAAATTAAATCAGTAAATGAACTTGCAGACGATGACATGATTTTAGATATCGGCCCTAAGACAGCGCAATTAATTGCTAGTGATTTACAACAAGCTCAAACAATTATTTGGAATGGACCTGTTGGTGTATTCGAAATGGATTCATTTGCTAAAGGCACGGAAGTAATTGCTCACGCTATTGCTAAAAGCGATGCATTTTCAATAGCAGGTGGTGGTGACACCATTGCAGCTATCGATAAATTTGGTGTGACTTCAAACATATCCTATATTTCAACTGGTGGTGGTGCTTTTCTTGAATTTATTGAAGGCAAGCCATTTCCAACATTAGAAATTTTACGCACACGCGCGGAGTAATTTTTTTACATGACACAAATTCGACGCACTAAAATTATTGCAACTTTAGGCCCAGCAAGTCGTGAGCGTTCAGTAGTTTGTGCATTAATAGAAGCGGGCGTTGATTTAGTTCGTATTAATTTTTCTCATGGTAATAATAAAGAACATGCTGAAGCGATTCATTTAGTACGTGATTGCGCTAAAGCTTGTGGCCGCGAAATCGGTATTCTTGCTGATTTACAAGGACCAAAAATTCGTATTGCTCGTTTTAAAGAATCTCCTGTTATTTTAAAACCTGAACAACAATTTATTCTCGATGCTGATTTAGATGACAATGCCGGTGATGAACATCATGTTGGTATCGATTACAAAGATTTACCAAGCGATGTAAAAACTAACGATATTTTATTGTTAGATGACGGTCGTTTGGAATTCAAAGTTGAAAAAATCATAAAACAAAAAATAGTTTGTAGAGTCATTGTTGGTGGAGAATTATCCAATAATAAAGGCATTAATCGCCAGGGCGGTGGTTTATCTGCTAAAGCTTTAACTGCAAAAGATAAGCGTGATTTAAAAATTGCAGCTGAATTAGGCGTGGACTACATCGCAGTATCGTTTCCTCGTGATGCTGAAGATATTGAACATGCTAGAAAATTATTAAAACAAGTTAAAAGTACAGCTAGCATTATTGCCAAAATCGAAAGAGTAGAGGCAGTTAAAAATATTGATGCCATTATTAAAGCATCTGACGCTGTAATGGTTGCACGAGGCGACTTAGGTGTTGAGATGGGCTATGCAGCTTTGCCTGCAATTCAAAAATTTATTATTAGACGCGCTCGCGCACTTGATAAAGCTGTGATTACTGCAACACAAATGATGGAATCAATGATTCACAATTTATTGCCTACTCGTGCTGAAGTATCGGATGTTGCGAATGCAGTGTTAGACGGTACAGATGCTGTCATGTTGTCAGCAGAAACAGCAACCGGTGAGCATCCCATTCGTGTCATCGAAGTTATGGCAAATATTTGCATCAACGCTGAACAAAACCCAGTAGCGCAAAGGTCAAAGCATAGAATGGAACGTATTTTTACTCGTGTTGACGAAGCGATTGCGATGGCAACGATGTACACAGCAAACCATTTAGATATCAAAGCGATTGTTGCGCTAACTGAGTCTGGTTCTACGCCGTTATGGATGTCACGTATTCGTTCTAGTATTCCAATTTATGGTTTAAGCCGGCATCTAACAACGCAAAGAAAAATGACGCTTTATCGTGGTGTCTATCCTATTCAGTTTGATGTTACCAAGTTGCACCGCCATGAAATCAAAAAGCGAGCAGTAGCTGAATTAGAAAAGAGAAAAATAGTTAAAAAAGGCGACTTCGTGATTATTACCAAAGGCGATGCTATTGGTGTTCATGGTCATTCTAACTCAATGAAAATCGTAACTGTTGGCGAAGTACATTAATTAAAAGTAAATGCAGTAAAGAACATTTACTGCTTTGAATAAGGATTATTCATTATTTGAATGATTACCAAGTGTTGGAACTGAAGACACAGCTGATTCTTGTTCTGGAGTTGCATTGTTATTAACTATATTTTTTTCTGGAAATCTAGTTAGAAACTCAGCTTTTAATCTAGGTATTTCTTTATCCCGTAATTCCTCTTTCGATTTACTAAAAAAGCTTACCGGATTTAAATGAGTAGATTTGAAGTCTTTAAAGGCTGCTTTTACTTCATCAGCGGTATAACCTCGATTAATCGCAACTTGTTTTGTTGCTTTTAATTCCGTATTGAATTCCTTTTTGTCTTGCTCACTGATGCTTAATGCAGCAGGTTGCACTTTTTTTACTTCCTTTTTTAGTTTGCCGAAAAATCCACCTTTTCCTTTACCCATAACTAGACTCCTTTTAAGTGATTGAAAATTAATTTTTATCAATTTAAGTATAGGCGTAAGATTCAGTAGCCATCAGACCTCAAAGTTGATTATCATCATAAGCCTAATATGAATGGCTAATTAGAAAGTAAAAAGGTGAAATGACTTCGCCCCATTTCTAAAGATTTCAAAATCGCAGTAATTAAGCATCGCATGTACGCAAATTAAAGGAGTGATGAGCACATGTTGAGTGTTAACCATAACAAATCGATTGTTTTACTAAGTTTATGTGGTTCATTCTTTTCTTTTTCTGCTCAAGCATCAGATTCAGCAGTACTTAAAGTTGAACAGGCAAATATATATCCTTCACAAGTTTTAAACGTCACGATTAGTGTGCCAAATCGTATTGAAAATGCGCCAAATCTTGCAGCATTAGAAAAAGAT
The DNA here is from genome assembly GCA_964645885.1 of uncultured Gammaproteobacteria bacterium. Taxonomy (GTDB): domain Bacteria; phylum Pseudomonadota; class Gammaproteobacteria; order CAZYCO01; family CAZYCO01; genus CAZYCO01. The sequence goes on along the minus strand of CAZYCO010000001.1, from coordinate 56,663 downwards.
TTCATGGTCGTTGATAGCAAGAAAACCATTGCTCAAGATCAAGCGAATCAAACAACGACACAGTGGCAATTACAATTAAAACCAAAACATGCCGGCGATATTTTTATTCCAAGTTTAACTATTGGTGGCGCACAAACTGACCCAGTTTTAGTTACTGTTAAAGCGCCTGCCGAAGAAAAACAAAAATTGTCAGACGATTCATTCAAAATTCAGCAAGCTGATTTTCCAGCGAATAACACTATTTTTACCGATAATCGCGATGTATTCATGTTAAGTGAAATATCATCTAACGATCCTTATGTTAAAAGCCAACTAAATTACACAGTAAAGATTTTTTATTCAGTGTCTATCCAAGAAGCGACAATTAGCGAACCTCAAGTTGCTAATGCAATTATTAAACGTTTAGACAGCGATAAAAATTATCAAATCAATCGTGATGGTCGCTTATATCAAGTATATGAACGTGATTATGCAATTTTCCCACAACAAGATGGCCGACTAGAAATCATCTCGCCAATTTTTATGGGACAAAGTATTGAAACCGATACACCAGCTTCGATATCAAGTTATGTTGCAAAAGACTTAGCGCCAACTAAACCATTTAGAATCAAAGGCCGAGATTTAGTTGTTGATGTCAAACCTGTACCTGCGAGTTATGCATCAAAAAATTGGTTACCTGTACAACATTTAAATTTAACTGAGAAATGGTCAGACGATTTAACTTCTCTTGCAAAAAATCAACCTATAACTCGGACAGTTACATTAACGGCATATGGTGTACCAGCAGAAGAATTGCCAACTCTTTTAACTGAGCAAAAATTACCGCATTTAAATGTCACTATAGAAAAACCAGAAATACGCAACGATATTGAAAATGGAGTAGTGGTTAGCCAACGCATTGAAAAAGCAATTTATACTGCTGACGATAATGGCTCATATAGTGTTCCAGCAGTTGAATTAGCTTGGTGGGATACCTTAAAGGATGCACCAAACTCAACAATGCTTCCTCAGCAATTGTTAGTTGTTCGTATTAATAAAGCAGCAAACACAGCAACTAATACAATTGATGCACCTATTGTAGTACCTACACAAAATTATCCAGCAGTTGCATTAGAACAGCATAAAGCGTCTTTTCTCTCCAAAATTAATTGGAGTATTTTAATTGCTGCTGCAGTAGCAGCATTTGGATTAATTGTTAGTTTTAAATGGATAACACGTTTATTAAAAAATCGTGCGCATAAACAACAATTAATTATTAAACCAATTCAGAAACCGCAAGTTAGAAAGAATGCGCCTGCTGTTAATTCCAATATTGCACCAGCCACGGTTTCAGCGATTAAAGTAAATAAAACAAATTTTGAACAAACTGTTTCATTTAAAGAAATCAGACAAGAATTAAAAGATGCTTGTCGTCGTCAAGATCCAACAAAAGCAAAAGAAATGCTAATCCGCTTACCTATTACATGCAAAATCATTTTTTT
>CAZYCO010000001.1:46294-55159 GCA_964645885.1 uncultured Gammaproteobacteria bacterium | reverse complement strand
TTGCAGTCTTGGCGAATTAATTTCCGAAGTAGATACTTTTGAATTCAAAACTTGGTTGCATGAGTTAAACAGAATACTTTATGCAAAATATCCAAAAGCGTGGGATGGAGTTGCATTTTGGCATGCGTTTGTCATTTTTTCACAAGAAAATAGCGTGAAGCAGCAGCAAGAATTATTTTCATCAGATGATGAAAATGATTTACCACCATTAAGTGTTTTTAAATAATTGTTTTGAGCAATAAAAAGGGTGCTTGAAGCACCCTTTTTTTTCGGACAGAAAATTAAATTACGAAATTTCCAACTAAACTTGCAATAAGTGTAAGTACTACAGGAAATTTTACATATTTAAAACCGTATTGTTTGTAAAGAATATTAGCGATACACAATACGATTAATGCTGGATAAAGTACCACAAGAATAGGTACCGCAATTTTCATAATGCCTGCAAAACCTAATTGCGTCATTGCATACATCACAACCACAACCATTAACATACAAGCAATTTTAGGACATTTAGTTCTAAAAACTTGGTTATAAAGATAGTTGCCTGTTACTTCCGCTAACGCCATTGCTGTTGCTAAACATGCAAAAGTAATACATAGACCTACGAAAATTGAGCCATATTTTCCAAGTACTAAACTAGAAATAGCACTAATAGTTTGCTCTGTATTTACACCTTGTAATCCAGAAGCATTTAATGACGCGATACTCATAAATCCAATATAAATAACGCTTAAACAAACCGCACCAACAAAACATGCTTTTAGTGTTAGAGAGGTTACTTCATTTTCAGATGCATGCGCGCCTGCACGACGTTGAATTGCAGTATAAGCAATAGAGCAAAAGAAGAATGCAGCTAATAAATCCATAGTGTTATAACCATTAATTACAGCATCAGTAAACGTTGCTTTAGCTGTAAGATTGGTTGCAATGCCACCATGCGCCATGGTGAACCCTAAAATAATTAAAGCAGTGAATGAAACTAATTTTATTGGACTTAAAACATAACCTAACACATTCATGAAACGTGTTTCTTTATAACTTAAAATAAACACCAAGCCACAATAAATTGCGCTAAACCAGGCATTATCTAGAAAAGGTAAAAAAGGTTTAATCGTTTGAAAGGTAACAACTTCAGTACGAGGCATTGCGGATAAAGGACCAATGATAAGCATTAAAAATGTAATAACTGCAAAAGCTGGAATTTTTCCTAAACGATTAAAGAAAGCTTCGTAGTTACCATGGAATAAACTAGTTGCATATAAACCTAAGAATGGCGCACCAACCCCAAATAATAAAAATCCTAAAATTGCATAAACAATGTTTTGTCCTGCCTGCGCACCAATAGCAAGTGGAAATACAATATTTCCCGCACCGAAAAACATAGCAAATAAAGCAAAACCAATAGGAAGTACATTTGACCAAGATTTTGTTATTGTCGGTGAGCGTGACATGCTGGTGGCTAGTTGTGACATAAGCGCATCCTCGTTTGTTGCGTGAGTGAAAAATCTATAAAGAGCGTATTGTCAGATTACCTGAACTGCTTAAGAATTGGCAAGTTTTTAGCCAGTTTTGTGTGATTGTTCAGACTTTCTTAATTATTAGTTAATTAACTTGCGTGTTTTATGAATCAAATTGTTTTTTCTGATGTTTCTTTCTCATATCAATCAAACATCATTTTTGAAAAATTTAATTTAGCCATACCACTTAATCAATTTAGTGCAGTACTCGGCGCAAGTGGTATTGGTAAAACCACATTGCTACGGTTGTTAGCAAATCTAGAAAAAGCTAATTCTGGCACGATAGTGCCTAATTTATCTGGAAAAATAGCTTGGATGGGACAACGGGATTTATTACTGCCTTGGAGTTCTGTTTTTGAAAATATTATTTTAGGTAAAAAATTAAGAAGAGAAACAATTAATCAAAACGATCTTAAAGAACAAGTTGAACTATTATTAAAAAAAGTAGGTTTAAAAAATTGCCTTGAGAAAAAACCACATGAGCTATCAATAGGTATGCGTCAGCGCGTGGCATTAGCAAGAACATTATTTGAAGATAAACAAATTATTTTAATGGATGAACCATTTGCCTCAGTCGATGTTGTGATTAAATCCGAGTTACAACAATTAATTGCAGAATTGTTACGCAATAAAACAGTAGTCATGGTGACTCACGATCCACAAGATGCACTATGTTTAGCTGATTTTATCTATGTGTTATCGCAGCAACCCATTCATGTTATTGAAGTGATTGAGCCTAAAGGTATGACACCTAGAAAAATGGATCAAAATGATATTTGGCAATTACATCAATTTTTATTTGAGAAAATCCAGCGTGTTAAATCAAATTCAATCTAAATTTTTTTACGTTATATTTTTGATTTTTGGTTTAGGAATATTGTGGCAATCGTTGATTTATATATTTTCTTTACCACCATATATCCTGCCAGAACCAATTAGCGTTATAAAAAATTTATTCACTAATTATTCATTAATAATCAATCACTTCTATATTACTTTTATTGAAACATTATTGAGCTTAATTTTAGGTGCAGTAATAGGAATTTTATTTGCGCTTAGTGTTACTTTATTTAAACCCTTTGGTCGTTGGTTTATTCCGATAATTTTATTGAGTCAGGCGATCCCTATTTTTGCAATCGCACCATTATTAGTTTTATGGTTCGGTTATGGGATGTTATCTAAAATCATGACTGCAACACTGATGTTATTTTTTCCAATCGCAAGTGCATTCATTGATGGTTTACGACGTACGAATAAGGAATGGTTAGAACTTGCAACAATAATGGGCGCATCAAAATACACTTTATTCCGTTTTATTTGTATTCCTGCAGCGATGCCAGCATTGGTATCTGGTTTACGTGTTGCAACAGCAATTGCACCACTAGGTGCTATTGTTGGTGAATGGGTAGGCTCAAGTCGTGGGCTTGGATTTTTGTTATTAAATGCGAACGCGCAAGTACAAGTTGAACTATTGTTTGCAACGTTAATCGTTTTAATTGCGATGACATTATTGTTATATGTTTTAATGAATTACTTTTTTAAAAAATTAATCCCGTGGCAAATGGAGATGTCTTCATGAGAAAAATAATTATTTTTTTTGCTCTATTTTGTTCAATGTCAGCTTTTGCTGAAGAAAATATCAAACTTATTTTAGACTGGTTTCCTAATCCTAATCACGCTCCTATTTATGTCGCTAAACAGCAAGGTTTTTTTAAACAACAAGGTTTAAACATAGAAATTATTGGCCCAGCTGATCCTACTGATCCACCAAAATTAGTTGCTGCAAAACAAGCTGATATTGCTATTAGTTATCATCCTCACTTGTTATTACAGCAAGAACAAAACATGCCTTTGGTTCGAATTGCAACGTTAATTGATCATCCTCTTAATTGTTTAACAGTAAATGCAGATAGTTCTATTCAAAAAATAGCTGATTTAAAAGGTAAGAAAATCGGCTATTCCATGGGAGGAACCGATTCGGCAATGTTAAAAGTAATGTTGCAAAAGGCTGGGTTAACTTTAAAAGATGTTGAATTAATTAACGTTCATTACAATTTAACCCAAGCGTTATTAAGTCGACGTGTTGATGCAACAATAGGAATGACACGTAATTTTGAAATTACTCAAATGGAATTAATGCATCGTTTAGCACGTACATTTTTCCCAGAAAATTATGGGGTGCCAAGTTACGATGAACTGTTATTTATAGTGCACCGCGATGCGTTACAAGATAAACGTCTTGCTGCTTTTGTAAAAGCAGTACAACAAGGCGTAGATTATTTACTCCAACATCCAAAAGAAACTTGGCAAACCTTTGCTACAGAACATCCTGAATTAAATAATGAATTAAATCGTAGAGCATGGTTTGATTCATTAAAATATTTTGCAAGACATCCAGCACAATTAGATAAATATCGTTATCAACGTTTTGCAAATTTTATGGTTGATAATGGTTTAATTAAGAAAGTTCCTGATATAGATAGTTATGCTGTTGATATTATTGCAAATAAATAGTTAAGGTAGGTTGGGTTGAGCACGAAGTGCGAAGCCCAACAAAAATACAAGGAGTATTTATGAAACAACACAATGCAAAATTCCTAGCATTAGTTGCAGATGCAAAAAAACGTATTCGTGAAACTGATGTACATCATATCAAACAAAAGCTTGAAAAAGGCGAAACATTTTTTTTAATTGATGTACGCGAGCAAGATGAATGGCAAAAAGGCCATTTACCAACTGCAATTTATTTAGGCAAAGGCATTATTGAGCGCGATATTGAAAAAGCAATCCCAGATGAAAATGCAGAAATCGTTGTTTATTGTGGGGGTGGTTTTCGTTCGGCGTTAACAGCAGATACCTTGCAACGGATGGGATATAAAAATGTAACTTCAATGGATGGCGGTTTCCGTGGATGGTTCGAGGCAGGATATCCACTAGAAAAATAATTTCAAAAAGGAATTTGTATGAAAGCACCAATTACTGAAACTCTATTGCGCGATTTTTTATTAGACATCACCAAACACGGTAATTTTGAATTAACTCAAAGTAATGGTTTAGAAATTGGATTAACTAAAGTGCCTAGTCATACTTTTAATTGGATTTTTGCATTAGAGAAACTATCTTCCGAACAATTAGCTCAAACAAAGTCAGTAATTGAAAATTTACGCCAACAACAAATTCCTGCGCTTTTTATGGTTGGATCAGTTGCGCAAGGTGATGAATTAAAAAAATTATTAGCAGAGCAAGATATACATGATCCAATGTATGTTGAATGTATGAGTTTTGAATTGGATAAATTTGATATCAAAAATTATCAAATTAATTCCAGTGTAGAAGTAAAAGAAATTTCAACTGATAAAGAGTTTGATGATTGGTGTGAAATATCTGCCATAGCTTTTAATCACGATGTTGCATCAGCAAAAAAAGTATTAAAACCATCGCTTAAAAAACCAAACTTTCATTTTTTAGTCACCTATAAAGATCAAAAACCAATTGGTGAATGTGTTTTATATTTGAATGGTGAAAACGCAGCTTGCCACTGGGGCAGTGTTCATCCAGATTTTAGAAAACAAGGTATTGCAACAACAGCAGTATTAAAACGTTTACAAATGGCAAAAGAATTAGGTTGTAAACAAATTGTTGTTGAATGTTTTCCAGCTTCTGCAGGATTGTTTAAACGAGTTGGATTTAAAGTTATTTCTGCAATTGATATGTATGTGATTTAAATTTAATTATTATTTCTTCGATGAGAAATTTTTATTTTGTATTTTACTATCATCTTGCGCGCTGTTTTCATTGCTTACTATAGATTGAAGTGACTTTGAAAACAGCCTGTTACTTTTATAATTCAAATATTGATTTACTTCTTTATGTTGCATGCTATCGCGTTTCTGTATCGCTTTTTGATATTCATCCATCCATTTCGTTCTAAACTCAGGCAAGCTTTCTAATAATTTTGTACATTCTTCCGCAGTCTGTGCATCATTATTTTCAAGCGCTGTTTTTTTTGTTTTTTCTAAAGTAGCTTTAATTGTCGTTATAGTATGTGTTGTATCTTTATGCACTAAAACAACTGGCTCAGTTGTATCAGACAGCATTGCTTTCATTATCTCGTTGTAACTATTTGAGTGTGAATACTTTAGTACATGCGGAGAATGAAAAAAGAAATGTTTTAAACCGTCATATTTATCGTAATATGGAATAATCAGAGAGGACTCTTTTATTTGTTTTCCGTTATCCTTTAATAATTCTTTTAAATAGAGCATTCCTAATGTACCGCATACTGCTGTTTTTTGTGCTTGAGCTCTAGTAAAAACGCGAGTCATCATTCTAATCGGAGCAGTTTGTTGTTTTATGCTATCGACAAAATCTTTGATATCACTAGAAGCTAATTGTTTTCGATGTCTGTAACTTAAGCTTACTTGTTTAAATATATCTGCATTCCATTCTATTGGTTTAATAATGTTATCTTTGCTGAGAATAATTACTTCAAAATGATCAGCTTCAACTCGATGATTATTAGTATAAAAATAGCCAACTAATTCATTTTCTTTTAATGATTCTTGAATTTTAGTTATTTCTTCAATTGTTTGATCACGAGTTAAACAGCCATCATTTTCAGCAATGTTCTTTTGAAGCTTTTCAATTTGTGAATCAAATAGATTTTTAAATTCAGGGGCGCTGCAAATATCATTTAATTCTTTTAATTCAGCTGCATTTAAATTTGATCTGATATTTTGATCTTCATCTAAATAAGGTTTTATCTTTTGTTCTAATTCTTCATATTTTTCAAAAAAAACAGATTGTTTATTGGATGAGATTGCAAAATCCTCTACTCTAAAAAATCTATAATTGCGCCAATATTTTTGAAGATACAAAACGTATTTTTGTGAATTGTCATTATAACTATCTATTAATTTTTGATTGCTCTTTTCAATCTCCTCCAGAATTTTTTTCCCGTATTCTGTAGAGCCGTTTAATATTATTTTGATATCAAATTTGTCTTGATAATGCTTAATGATTGAAGGCAATTCTTTTGCTGCCATTTCGTGCTCATTTTTAGGGTTTTCCAAAAACAAATCTTTATTACTGTTTCTCATTATCAACACCACTTAATAAATGAATTGATACTTCAATTATAGGAGTGTTATTTTTTAGCTAAAAAAAATTTATTTGCTACTAGAGAACAAAATAGGCATGAGATATGCAAGAGATTATTTTTCATAAACATCAAACCGACAATTTTTTCCTACAAGAGAAAATGTCGGTTTTTTTTCCACAATTGCATTTGCTAAGCGATGACGTTTTACCACCACTCGATTTTTTGTAGTGGCAAACGCAATTGCAAATAATTCACTTGCATCTTCATCATTGCCAACTAATTCACGAAGTATACGCATCTCTTTTTTAACTAATGCTGATTTATTTCGATGCGGATACATTGGATCAAGATAAATAATATTTGGTTTGTGAGATGTGTTTTTTAAGAAGTTTTTTGCATCATCATGAACAAGTGTGATATGAGCTATGGTTTCAGGAATAATTTTTTTTGCGCGTTCTAGTGCATCGGTAATAAGTTCAACCAGTAACGCATTGCGTTCAACACAAATAATTTCACAACCAAGAGAAGCTAAAATAAATGCGTCTGTTGCCAAACCTGTTGTGGCATCAATAATAAATGGTTTGTTATTTTTATTGATGCCACAAGCTCTTGCTAGATGTTGACTAAAACCGCTTTGCTGCTGTCTTTTAAAAAATTTTTCATCTAAAAAATCAATAAAAACAGGTTTAAAATGATTTGATTCAGTATCAATTAATTCTAAATGCTCAACTGTTTTATTTAATCTAATACTCAAGATGTAAATTTCTCTATTTTATCTAACAATTCTTTTTTGGTTTTTTGATCTGCAAAACTAGCATGAACCGCATTTTTAGAAAATTCTAATAGTTCTTTATCAGTAAAACCAAAATGTTGTTTTGCAACATCGTATTCTGTTCCTAATGTGGTTTTAAATAATGGCGGATCATCTGAGTTTAAAGTGATTTTTACACCTTTGTCGTAAAGTTTACGTAGTGGATGTACACCATAATGCTCATAAATTTTTAAAACAATATTACTGGTTGGACAACATTCAAGCGTAATGTTTTGCTCTTTGATCAAATCGATTAATTTGTCATCTTCAATACTTCGAACACCATGTCCAATACGAGTTGTAACAGGTACAACTTTTAATGCTTCCCATACACTTTCAGGACCAACAGCTTCACCAGCATGAACACTGATACCAAATCCTGCTTCATGCACCATACGAAATGCTTTTTCAAATAAACGAGGTGGATAATTAATTTCATCGCCGGCTAAATTAAATCCAACTACGTATGGGTTTGTATGTTTAAGCATTTGTTCTGCAACATTTAATACTTTTTCAACACCATAATGACGTACACCAACAATCAGAATACGAGCTTCGATACCAAAATCGCGTTTTGCATCTTCTATACCTTGAATGATTCCTTCTAAGTGAGATTGATAGGACATACCAGCAGCAGCAGCATGATCAGGAGAATCTGTTAGCTCAGTATAAATTGCACCTTCGTTTGCAATTCGAGCTAAATAATCATAAGTAATTTCACGGTAATCATCTGGCGTACGTACAACGCTACTTGCAAGATCATAAGTTTGATGAAAATCAACGAACGTGTTCCAAATAAATGTATCGTTTTGATCAAACAGATTTTCAGGAAGAGTCATATTATTTTTTTGAGCTAAATGTCTAACAAGCGCAGGCGGCAATGTGCCTTCCAAATGGTTATGTAATTCTACTTTTGGCAGTTTCATGAATAGTTCCTTAAATAGTTGATTAAAAATTTATTGATTAGCTGTAAGTTGCCAATGATAAGTGTTGGGGTATACTGCTGTACATTCAAAGCAACATAAACACCTTTTATCTGTAATTATTTTCATGCAAGAAAAATTTTTTCAAATAAAACAGAATGCTATTTGGAAGCGAATATTTTTCTCGCTCTTTTTTCTTTTTTTTATAATTTCAGCTTATGCAGTCTGTGGTCAAACTGATCCAAATGCACCTTGTTATGGCGATCTCAAAAAGAAAAACAAAGTGGCCCAGACTTTAGTTAATCAACTTAAACGCAAAGGTGTCGCGATTGTCATGGTTGGGGATGAAGTTCTGCTTGTTATTCCAGCACAACATTTATATCCAAAACCTTCACCAAGACTCATGCCTGAAGCAAAACAAGAAATGAATATGATTGCGGCATTTATGAAACCATTTAAAAAAGATGCGGTATTTGTAAAAGGATATACAGACGCTTTGGGTGATCCAAG
>CAZYCO010000001.1:43842-46268 GCA_964645885.1 uncultured Gammaproteobacteria bacterium | reverse complement strand
ATTATCAAGACAGCAAGCACAAAACGTAGCAGATTATTTGTGGTGGCAAGGGATTGATGCTCGAATGATTGTGGCAGAAGGCTACGGTTCTGATGATCCAGTATCAACAAATCGAACACCAACAGGAAGAAAACAAAATCGTCGTATTGAAATATTATTTCGGCAAATCACGGATTGATTTGTAAAGGTGAACTATGGCTCGATTAACTTTAGATGAAGTTAAACAAAGTAAAAATTTTTATCGAAATAATTTTCATCGTGTTATGAAAGCATTGCTTATTTCTATCTGTGTAATTTTATTTTTACTAATGGTATTGGCATATGTAGTGTTAAATCGACCAACTCCAAATTACTATTCAACAAATAGTGTTGGATTTATCGATTTATTAACACCATTGTCAAAACCGAATATGTCATCAGAGGCGTTGTTGCCACCTGATCCACCAAGTGATGCTACAACATTAAAAAATATGAATTTTGATACTGGACAAGAACAACCAAGTGTCGAACAACAAAATCCACAACAGCAACAATTTATTAATCAATGAGTCATACTGAAAATTGATATTCAAATTTTGAGGGGAGAGTAAATATGGCAGATGATTCATTAGAACAAGTAAAACTTAGAAATGAATTTTACAAAGATAGTTACCGTATTGTTTTGATTATTTTATTACTAGCTTTAGCAGTTATTATTATTTTAATTGGTACATTATCTTATTTACTTACTCACCCACCTAAACCAGTTTATTTTGCAACTAGTATTAATGGTCGAATTAGACCGCTACAGCCACTTGATCGACCAAACCAATCAAAATCTGCTTTGTTACAATGGGCTAATCAAGCTGCAATTGCTGCATACACATACAACTTTGTGAATTATCGTGGTGAACTACAATCTGCTTCTTCATTCTTTACACCAGAAGGTTGGAACTCATTTCAACAGGCACTCAGTTCATCTAATAACTTAAAAGCAGTAATTGCTAAAAAGTTAGTCGTTTCTGCAGTTGCGACTGGTGCGCCTATTATTTTGAATGAAGGTGTACAACCTGATGGTCGTTATTTTTGGCGTGTACAAATGCCAATGCTTGTCACATACCAAAGTGCAAGTGAAGTGACACAACAAGCACTAATGGTAACGATGACAATTGTGCGAGTATCAACACTTGATTCGGAACGTGGAATTGGAATTTCACAATTTGTTGCTCGTCCGATTGGACAACTTAATGAATAGTGTTATGTTCCTCCACGTTAGGAATCAATGACGTGATCAAAATTTGGAAGTGAATGGGGCTTTGGGATTGTCTAGATTTTTTCGAGTTTATTTAAAGCAATCAAAATGAAATTTTGCAGTAAACGCTTGTTGATAACAGTAGTAGCTGGGCTTGTCTTCATGCCGATGACAGAGTCTGTTTTTGCTGCGGATGAAGAAAACATCGAAAAACAACTTCAACAAATTCAACGGTTACAACAATTAGCACAAAATGAAACGCAGCAACCAGCGCAAACATCTTTGCCACAAATGCCAGGTGCTGAAAATTTAAATTTAACGCCGCCTCCAACTTCACAAACTCCAGTGCAAATGAATGCAACTCCACCGGTATTACAACAATTCGGTCCACAAAATTTTCAAAATCAACCAATAACTACACCAACTCAAAATCAACCGCAAAATGCGCCAGCACCTGGGATACAACAACCGGTACAAGGTGCAGGTGGTACGCAACAATTAACTCAACCTCAAGGACAAAATCAGCAATTGCAGCAACAACAGCCTCAGCAATTTGTAACACCACAACAAATGCAGCAAATGAGTGTTGCAAATCAACAAATGATGGCAGCACCTCAAGATCAACAACAAGCAGTTCGCGCAGCAGCATTTGAAAATGTAAATCAAGATTTGATGCCATTATCACCAGAGCAAATTAAGCAACTTCATGAAAACTATAATTCGACTCAATTTGCTGTTGAAGGTGGAGTAGGTACGCCACCACGACCAGTTGCATCTTCTAAATTTGTTAGTCTTGCACCAGGTACAACTCCGCCAGTTGTACGTTTATCTCAAGGTTTTGTTTCTTCTTTGGTATTTGTTGATTCAACAGGCGCGCCTTGGCCTATTTTGGCTTATGACTTAGGTAACCCTGGTGCATTTAATATTCAGTGGGACAAAAAAAGTAATACCTTAATGATCCAAGCTACCAAACTTTATACCTATGGAAACTTAGCTGTTCAATTACAAGGATTACCAACCCCGGTAATGATTACTTTAGTTCCAGGTCAAAAAGCAATTGATTATCGAGTAGATCTACGTATTCAAGGTTTTGGGCCAAATGCAAAACACTTACCTACAGGAAGTGGATTGCCTAGTACTGCTAATCCCGTATTATTGGGCGTCCTTGATGGTGTTCCGCCATCTGGTAGTGCAA
>CAZYCO010000001.1:32742-43829 GCA_964645885.1 uncultured Gammaproteobacteria bacterium | reverse complement strand
TGATGGGCGGCAATGCACAAGCTTGGGTGAATGGTGAAACATTATATTTGCGTACTCGATTAACTTTATTATCGCCAAGCTGGGTTGCAACTATGACCAGCGCAGATGGCACAAAAGCATATGAATTACTTAATACTTCAACGTTATTAGTATCTGACAATGGAAAGTTAGTGCAACTTACGTTGAAACGTTCATTTGATGAGTAACCATAGGAAACTTATTTTATGCCTAATGAGATGAGAAATATTGCAGGATTATTTAGTAACGCAAGAACTCGTCTTATTATTTTTGTTACCTTATTTTTAATTTTACTTATTGTAATTGTTGCGGCTTTTTCACTTCGACATCGTTTCAATACTCCAAAAGCACCAACTAATTTAGCTACTGTTCCTGGCAATATTCAATCTATTCCAGGCAGTACTACACCTACTGTGCAATATGCACGTCTGCAACAAACTGAAAATGTTTTAGTTGCAGAAAGAGCATTAAAGAAAGGTACAAGTGCCATTCCTACCATTATTAAATCAGAAAAAATTGAAGGTGATACTCCACCACCAAAAGGCGGAGAAACTAGTGTTGGTTTTTCAGGTCTCTTGCGTGAAGAAGGTGGACTGTCGACTAAGCAATTGCTCGAAGATGAATTAAGAAAAAGCCGTTGTAGTTTTCAAACGTTGCAAAAAGCAAAAGCAGCAGGATTTACTTTACGAGAGTTAAAAGACTTAGGTTGCCAAGTATGCCAATTAAAATCTGCAGGCTTTGATCCAAAAGCACTTACTGAAGTTGGTTTTAGTGCGTGTGATTTAAAAAGTTGTGGTGCAACAGCTCCAGAGTTATTGAAATCTGGTTTAACACGCGATGAATTAAAAGGAGCAGGTTTCAAAGAAACAGAGTTAGCTGCAGTAACCGAAGTAGTTAAAGATCAATGTGATGTTGTTAGCTTACGTAAAGCACGTGAACAGGGTGTAAGTGCTGCAGTTTTAAAACAAAGAGGTTGTAATGCTAGTGCATTGAGAGCCGCGGGTTTTACTGCTCAAGAATTAAAAGATGCAGGTTTTAGTGCCGCAGAATTACGTGCAGCAGGGTTTACTGCGCAACAGTTAAAAGATGCAGGGTTTACTGCAACTCAGTTAAAAGTGGCAGGATTTAATCCTTATGATTTGAGAATTGCGGGATTAACAGCAAGACAATTACTTGATGCAGGTTTTACCCCTAATCAGCTAGCTTCAGCAGGTTACACAGCAGCCGAAATTAATCCACAACCACAAACCCCAGCTGCTGCAGCCTCAAATCAGCAAAACGCTGCTATCCAACAAGTGTTAGCGAGACAAGCACAACAAGTTTCTGCGCAACAATATCAGCAACAAATGAACCAAATAAAAGCTGGTATGCAAGGGCAAGCACAACAATTACTTGCTGCTTGGCAGGGTTCGCCTACACAAGTTTTAGTAGCTGGTACACCGCCAGTAGAAAAAGACAAGAAAAATGGTAAAGGCGGCGAAGCTGGTGCTGGTTTTGGAGACGATGAAAATGGCCAAATGGGTAAACAATCATCAGGTCAAATGCTGAAAGCAGGCGATGTAATTTATGCTGTATTAAATACAGCTGTAAATTCAGATGAACCAGGTCCGGTGTTAGCGACAGTTGTTAGTGGCAAATACAATGGCGCACGTTTGGTTGGTAGTTTGGCAACTGTTGGTCAAAATGCACAAAAAGTTGTTCTTCGTTTTAACGTGATGTCTCTACCACACCAAGATAAATCTATTTCTATTAATGCGGTTGCTATTGATCCAAAAACAGCTAGAACTGCTCTTTCTAGTGATACTGATAACCATTACTTCCAACGTTTTGGTTTGGTATTTGCAGCATCTTTCTTACAAGGTTTAGGACAAGCAGTTTCAACTTCTGGCGCAACAGTGACTCAAAATTCACAAGGTCAAACTACAGCAAGTAATAATACTTATAATGCAAGTGATAAAGCTCAAATTGCTTTAGGACAAGTAGGACAAACTGCTGCCCAAGTATTTAGTAAAAATGTAAATCGTCCACCAACAATCCAAGTGTATTCAGGTGTTGGAATGGGGATTTTGTTCTTATCAGATGTTGATACAGCTGGACAAGGTTAAACGTAGCGAAGTAGAGGTCGCATATGAATGATAAATTGCGTTCGAATGAAGATGAATATCAGTTTTCTGAATTAGAAACCGCTGATATTTATGGTGCAACTGGAAATACTTCAGCAGTAAATAAATTTAAGCAAATTCGTAGAATACTTTTAGTACTAGGTATTATTGCTGCGATATTTGCGGTTTATAAAATTTCTGGTTTTTTTACAGGCACCAAAAAAACACAACGTTTACAACCTGTACAGCCTGCTATTCAACCCCTTGAACCACAAGCTCCTAAAACAACTACTGCTATTCCATCAGTTCCGACAACTCAACCACAAATTGTCGCGCCAAGTGCACCTACTAAAATTGATCAATCAATTGCTTCTTTAGAACAAAAAAGTATGTCTACTCGTGATGAAGTAGAGAAATTATCTCAACAAGTCGATTCGCTCCGCTCTGTTATGGGTGACTTGCAAACGTCAATCCAGAACTTGAATTCTTCTCTACAAGATATGTCATCTCAGCTTCAACAACAGAATGCGATGATTGCTAATCAGGAAGCGCTATTAAAAGCTCTTCAGCCGCCACCTAAAAAAGTAGCCGTGAAAAAGAAGGTTTCAGTAAGAAGAGTTGACTATTATATTGATGCCATTATCCCAGGCCGTGCGTGGCTAAAACGGGGGGACGGGACTACACTTACAGTAAGTGCGGGCGACAAAATTCCGGGGTATGAAGGGGTAGTTTCATCAGTTGAGCCACAGGCTGGGCAAGTAATCTTAACAACAGGCGAAGTTATTACTTTCCGAGCGGATGATCGTTAACACCTCGTTATGTCCTAAGGAAGAAAAATGATGGTGTTAATTTTATGAAATTCTTAAATACTCGGTTTGAGAAACACTTAAGAATTAAGCCAAATTTAGGGTTTGGGCCCTCATTAGCGAGATTTTTTGGATTTTCAACTTCACTTTATCTTATTTCTATTAATGTTTTTGCGGCTAATGGAGATTTAGGAAGCAAACTACCTAGTGATTGGGTACAAATGCTCCAAAATTTTGCTAGCCAATTTCCAGATATTGAAGAATTAATAACCGCAGCTGCGTATGTCTTAGGTTTTCTGTTTATGGTACGAGCAGTCTATTATTTAAAAGTTTATGGCGAGCTTCGAACCATGATGTCTAGTAATGCAAGCTTAAGACCACCTTTAACTTATATGCTGGTAGGTGTGGCATTTATTTATTTGCCATCTACTATCGATATGGCGCTTGCTACGGTTTATAACACCACAGAAATAACACCAATTAGTTATTCAGCTGATACTGGTGGCGCTTTTTATGGTGAAGCAATTAAAGTTTTTTATATGTTTATCCAATTAATCGGTTATGTTGCTTTTATACGTGGATGGGTGATTATTTCCCATACTGCTCAACAAGGCGGACGTGAAACCGTCGGTAAAGGAATAGTGCATATCATAGGTGGAATTTTGGCTATAAATGTAATAGCTACAAAAGATATATTATGGAATACATTTGGTTTTCCAACATTATAATTACTTAGTTTTTTGTAAACGGAGGATAGAAACGTGTCTCAACTAGTTTTGAAAGTAGTAAAAGTTTTAGCCGTTATTGTTGGTGTAACTTTTATGAGCTCAGCGTTTGCTGAATCAGAAAATTTAGGTTCTGTTGCGCAAAACATTACAACCAATATGAAAGACGTTGCGGAATTAATTACTGCTGCAGCATATGTTGCTGGTTTAGGGTTTGCTGTCGCAGCAATTTTGAAATTTAAAGCTCATAAAGATAACCCACAACAAATTCCGGTTGGAACACCAATCGCGTTGTTATTCATTGCTGCTGCATTGATTTTCTTACCTTCGCTTTTAGGTGTGTCTGGTCAAACCGTATTTGGTAGCTCGGCAGAAGCTGGTAAAACATCAGGTTTCTCAACAGTTGATCAATAAGTGATATATTTGTGTATCCACTTATTCTTTCTGTTAAACCTGGTAATTGGAGATTTTTCGCTTTGCGGAAAGCTGATCCTGCTTTCCGCAAATTTAGCGAAAAAGTCTTTGAGCGTGATAATTACACCTGCCAATTTTGTGGTTTTCAGGCCAAAGATTTTCAAGAAGTAATTAATTTCGATCAGGATTATCAACACAATAAATTATCAAATTTATTAACCGCATGTTGTTTTTGCGCCCAATGTTTTTTCCTTGAATCTGTAGGTGCTGGTGATTATGGTGGCGGTGTATTAATTTATTTACCAGAAATGACGCAAGCAGAATTAAATAGTCTGTGTCATGTTTTATTTTGTGCTATTACAAATGACACAGGTTTTAAAGCGACAGCACAATCAATTTATCGTAGTCTTAAATTTCGTTCACAAATAATTGAGAAAAAATTTTCGGAAGGCGCGTCCAATCCTGCTGTTTTTGGTCAGTTGTTAATTGATTCAGGATTAAATGAAACAGAAATGGATGATTTATTACGTGATATTCGGTTATTGCCATCACGCGGAAAATTCAAACAACAAATTGAGCACTGGGCAACATCGGCATTGGATGCATTATCAACTGAACTTTAATTCAGTAGAGAAAAAACAATGGGGTATGTAGAACGCTTCTTAAATGGTATTGATTCGTTTTTTGCCTGGCTTAGTGCTGAATTAAAGCAAACAACAGAATCATATTGTGAACTTGAAACTGCAGATAATTCTGAAACCTTAGTTGCGCATGACGGATCATTAATATCTGTTATTCGCATTGATGGTATCACTCAACTTGTTGGTGCACCTGAATTTGAGCGATTACACGAAGGTATTTCGCTTAGTTTACAAACTGTTATGTCCAGACCAGGTTATGCGTTGCAAGTATTTTTTGGATACGATGACGAACGTATTGGTCAAGTTATCGATGAAATTTTTCTTCCTGCAAAGCGAACAGCAGAGCGTCTTAATTTAAAATTAGAAGATTTATTTAGGGAACGAGTTGAATTTTTATCTCGTTATTGCGCAGAAGAATCAGTTTTTTTCGTTTTATGGACACGTCCGAGTTCACTTAGTAATGAACAACTAAAACGTGCAAGCAGCGATAAAATTAAATTAATACGCGATTTAAAATTACCGCCGTTTAAAAATTCACAAAATGTAATTGCACCAATAACTGACTTACGTGATCCGCATCAAGCATTTGTACGTTCGTTGTTGAATGATTTAAATCTATTAGGTGTAAAAGCATCTTTGCTTGAAGTGCACGAAGCTGTATTTGCTATGAGAATGGTTGCAGATAGTTCGTTCACTGATCGTAATTGGCGTGCAACATTACCAGGAGACATGTTGCCAGCACGTGAAGTAAATAATTTTAAAGGTGATCCAACTGATTTGTTATGGCCATCCTTAGCTAAACAAATTTTACCGCGTGATGCAGAAAATCTAGATTTAAGAACAGTACGTATTGGCGATAATATTTATTCTTCTATTTTTATTGATCTTTTTCCTAAAGATATCAAACCATTTATTACCTTGTTTCAACGTACACTCGCAGCATCATTGCCGTGGCGTGTTTCATTCTTTATTGAAAGTAATGGTTTAGCTGCGCAAGGTTTTAGAGCATTAGTAGCAGCAATTTTAAGTTTCTCATCAGCACAAAATCGCTTGTTAAGCGATGCAACAAATTTATTAAAGTATATTGCAGTCAATACTGATGATTCAGTTGTACGTTTACGTGTAGCTGCTTCAACTTGGGCACCTGAAAATGATATTCGCTTATTAAGAACTCGAACATCTGAACTAGCAAAAGCAATAGAAGGTTGGGGTTCATGTGACGTATCAGAAGTCTGTGGTGATGCATTTGCTGGTGCTGTTTCAAGTATGTTAGGTGTGACGACTAAAAATGTTGCGACTGCATCAATTGCGCCATTATCAGATGTTGTATACATGTTACCGATTACAAGACCCGCATCTTTATGGCAAACAGGCGCAATTTTATTTCGATCACCTGATGGTAAACCGTGGCCATTTCAACCTGGATCTACTTTACAAACAACTTGGATTGATTTGTTTTATGCACGTCCTGGTTCAGGTAAATCGGTTTTATCGAATGCAATTAATTTAGCATTATGTTTATCGGGCGGTATTCAACGATTGCCACGAATAGCCATTATTGATATCGGTCCATCAAGTAGTGGATTAATTTCTTTATTGAAAGAAGGTTTACCGTACGACAAGCGTCATGAAGTGTCTTATCAAAGATTACGTATGACACCAGAATATTCTATTAACCCATTTGATACTCAATTAGGTTCACGCTATCCAACACCTCAAGAAAGAGTGTTTCTTGTTAACTTTTTAACATTACTAACTACGCCGCTTGGTGCAGTTAAACCATATGACGGTATTGCAGATTTAGCCGGCATGGTTGTAGATACACTTTATAAAAACCTTGCTGATGAAGGTAATCCTTATGTTTACACACCTGGAATTGAACCAATCGTTGATGGCTTTTTAGAAGAAATTGGTTTTGTAAAAGATCAAAGTACCACTTGGTGGGAAGTAACAGATGCATTATTTTCAGCAGGATTTAGTCATGAAGCATCTCTTGCTCAACGTTATGCAATGCCACTACTTGCAGATGCAGCATCAGTTTGTCGTACCCAAGCAATTGAAGATTTATATGGAAAAATTGTCGCGCCTACAGGTGAAAGTTTAATTAATGCATTTGGACGTATGATTTCAGCAGCAGTACGTGAATATCCAATTTTGTCTCGAGTAACCAATTTCGATTTAGGAGAAGCACGTGTTGTCTCTATGGATTTAGACGAAGTTGCAAAAAGCGGTGGTGATGCCGCAGATAGACAAACTGCAGTGATGTATATGTTGGCGCGTTATGTGTTAGCTCGTCATTACTATTTAAATGAAGAAAATGTAAAAGATATGCCGCCTTCTTACCGCGAATATCATGCCAATCGAATCGCTGAAATTCGTGAAGATCACAAACGTTTGGTCTATGACGAATTCCATCGTACTTCTAAATCAGAAGCAGTACGTAACCAAGTATTAATTGATATGCGTGAAGGTCGAAAATGGAAAGTGCAAATTGCATTAATTTCACAATCGGTCGAAGACTTCGATAAAGTAATGATTGAATTTGCAACAGCGATTTACATTATGGATGCAGGTCCTGCGCAAGCGATACGTAAATCAGCAGAAATATTTGGTTTATCAGAAACAGCCCAAGTTGCATTGCGCACACGTGTGCATGGTCCAGCAGAAGGTGGCGCAACTTTCTTGGCACAGTTTGCAACGAAGTTTGGTATTAATACTCAATTGTTAACGATTACTATCGGGCCAATTGAATTATGGGCATTCAGTACTACAGCCGAAGATGCGCAAATTCGAAATATACTTTATAAAAAAATTGGTCCTGCAGAAGCGCGTCGTGTTTTAGCTGCATTATTCCCAACGGGAAGTGCGTCTAAAACCATTGAAGCAAGGTTAAATTCGTTAAAGACGGAATCTGGATTAATTACCGAAGCATCGAAAATTGGTGTTGTTGATCAATTAGTAGAAGATATTTTGGATGCATACTCAAAAGATCCAAATGTAAGACGTTTACCAAATTGATTTTAAATGAAGTGTTAATTTAAGCAGAAATTTCATTGAAGCCTTCTTCATTAGACGTGGCTTTTTTAGCAATTTCATCATTCCTTAATACTAATCCTGACATAATATGCGTCTGCACTATGAAATAACGAGTTTTTAATAATGAAGGTAGAGAAAGAGATACAAACTAGTTTATCTGTTTTACCGCGAGACGTAATTTTATATTTTTTACCAATGTTGCCACTATCTGGATTGATTCAATTTTCTTTAACGAGCAAGGCTAACAATGGATTTGCAAATACAGATAGCATTTGGCAGGCAAATATTAATTATTATTTTGAAGGGCCTTTAAAATTTTATGAGATTGAATCTATCCTGCAAGGCAAAGGTAGTGCCAAAGAAAAGTTTCAATCAATTTATAAACAGGTTTTTAATGTTAAAACTCCAAAATTCTTTGATGCTCAAATATTAGCATCAAAAGAACATACGAAAGATATCTTGAAGATTCAGCATATCTTTATTTTGCATGCTGCTGCTAAATTATTGAAAGTTGATGAGCTAGAATATTTAATTTTTTCAAAAAAAGTAGATCCATTTTTTAGCATTTCTCAAAAACATGCTCTCCAAATTTTTGTTGATAAATTATTAGTACAAATCCAAAAAGGAAGGCATCCTTATGATGAGTATTTTCAATTTTTGAAATTATTAAAAAAAATTTTCGAGCAAGACTTAAAAAATAATCAGCCAGATCGAATTATAATTTTTGTTAAACAATTTCAAGAGCAGTGCGATGCTCTGCTTCATGCCCCTTCTTTAGACTCAGATACAGATAAACAAAAAATTGCCTATGATTTTTCTAGCGCTGCTGAAGAGCTTAAAGCGAAGCTTGAACAACAAAAATTACCTGATTTAACGTCTCCTTCTGAGCAGAGTTTCTCTAACGACATGAGTTCTGGGCTATTGATGACTGTAAATACGGCTTCATCTATTGCACGAGCGCTTTATCGTCCCATGCGTGCTTATATGTTATCATTGACGCACTTAGCATTACCTTCAATTGATTCACAGCCACAATCAACATTTTCCGTTAAAATTGAAGAAATAGAAGAAAACACAAATGAAGCTTTGACTAAACAGGCATATAAATGGAAATTTTGGCATAAAAAAAATCAAAATAATTTGAGTAATACCAATAATGATTTTTCAAATGATCCAGATAATGATAATGATTCAGAAGAAGAACAAGACCAAATTTCAACACATCATAAATAATTTAAATATGCTAAACGAATGTGAACACTTGTTTAGCATGTAAACCATTCCAGTTTAATACCAAGCTAAGTAAGCGCTCATTTATTAAAAAATTGCATCCGGCGCTCTGAAATGATCAATGATATTTGGTATGAATGGATTAATGCTGTCGCGAGCGATAATTTGATATTTCACAGCGTTACCATTCAAATCAAGAATAACTTGGTAAATGCGTGGATCTTCTGTTGATTGTAAATTCGAGCGACTAAGCAATCTGAACCACGCCCATTCGCCATCTAATGTCATTGCAGTATATTGATTATCAACAGTATTAAATTCTAACTGTACCATTGATTGTTTGCGGCTACCTGGCCAATCAAAATTACTAATACTATTTTCACCTTGATTATCTTCTAATAATTGACCATTCACTGTGAGTGTCACTTTACGCACAATAGGTTCAAATTGAACTGGTTGTAAGCTAAATGGCACAGATACTTGATTGTTACCATCTTTGAAAAACATTTGTTTAATGACATAAGCGCGCTCAAATTGTTGTAATGCAGTTTCAGTAAATGGTAATTGCACGCCATGTAAATTTTTGGTTTGCCATTGTGCGCCATTTCTATCAACGAATGGTGTGAGATAACGGGAAATGAATTGTTGTATTGAACCGTGAGTACCAAAGAATTCAACAAATTGAGTTAGAGCAATTTCTTTTGATGATTCTTTTACAATTGGGAAACGATCTTTAATTTGCTGCTGATATTGTGCAGTAACAGATTTCCAATGGAGTTCAATGTGACGTTTTGCTTGCAGCACAACTAGATTTAAAGTGTTATTGGCAATATTGTCTAACCATGTTTTGATTGGTTCCGAAGCACTTGCAGTGTAATTAAATAAATCTTCAAGTTCATCGTGCCCATCTTTTTTATCATGCAATAACCAATGTGCTTTCATTGCATTAAACGCAGCAGCATCCATATCATCAGCATGATGAATGCTGCTAATGTAAGTTTGTAAGTGGCGAAGTAAATTACGTACTTTATCAATTTCTGTTGATTTTTGTTGACCATTCACACGATACATTTCATTTAGAGCAGTGAACTTACTCGCAATCGCATCATTGAAAATTGTTGCTGTTTCATCATGACTATTCATCGGCGAGGTATTTTGAGCAATTGCCGCTAATACTGTAAATAAAGGTGAATTGTCTTGAGTAAGTAAGGTTAAACCTTGATCTGCTTCGTCTAAGTTTTTAAATGTAACTAATTCAGTTTTACCTAAAGATAAATTCCACCAATTAACATAATCAGCTATATATAATGTTCTTACTTCTTGGATTAATTCTTCTCTACTTAATTTTTCTGGTGAAGTTTCTTTTTGGCCTAATACCCAGTCACCATTAATAACAACTTTGCTTAGTTCAGGAATTTTTTGTTGATAAATTTTGCTGAATTGTTGTTTAGTATAGAACGCAGGCACAGATAATTGTTGTGTAGTTTCAGATAAAATAGGTTGAGTATGTTTGTCCGCCATTTTAATTAATGGCATACGCAAATTATCGTTATCACTTTTAAGCGTTAAATAAATTAATAATGGATAAGGCAATGTATTAAGTGATTTACGTGTTTGTAAAATCAGCACGTTATTAAGCGGCATTGCAATTGTTTGTTTACTGACCGCAACATTTAAATGCTTGGTGATTTGCTGTAATTCATTTTTTGAAAAAGAAGGATCTTGTTGCAAGTTATGTAAAACGATGTCAGTTAGTAAATCGGCTTGGCGGTGTTGTAAATTACCAAGCATCAAATATGCTTTTAATAAATTATATAAATAACTATTTAGTCTTATTTGAGTTAGCTGTCTATATAAATCACTCGAAGGTGTAGAAACCGTGCTAGCGATTTTCTTCTCAAGAGTAGTTGCAACAATAGGTAATAATTGAGTTTGTAATGCTTCAAAATAAGAAGCTAGTGCTTTTTTATAAACTACAGAGTCAACGTTATCTAATTCATCAACAGCTTTTTCAAGCGAATTTAAGGCGAAAACAGCTTGATGAATCGATTGATTTTCTTCGTTATTTTTTTGAGTTAAAAATTGATAATGTTGTAATTCACTTTCTGCACTATT
>CAZYCO010000001.1:32509-32723 GCA_964645885.1 uncultured Gammaproteobacteria bacterium | reverse complement strand
TAATTTTAGAATGAAAGCGTTCAACTAAAAATCCAATACTAATTGCAGATGCTAAAACACTGCATGAAATCACTGCATGGTTAATATATTTTTTCCAATTACTTTTCTTATTTACTGCATTAGCAGGCAATAAATCTGTTGTATTAATAATATGTTTAAATAATTGACGAGTGAAAAAGTTTTTATTTTGTGTTGGATGCTGTGGATTTACTGT
>CAZYCO010000001.1:0-32468 GCA_964645885.1 uncultured Gammaproteobacteria bacterium | reverse complement strand
CGATGCAAACAATCGATTGCTTTTTCATCTTGAGAAGTAGAGCAAAAGTACATGCCTCGAACAGTTAATAAATTTTGCGCATTTTCATCATTATTATTAAATAATTGCTGTAAAAGTAATAAGAATAAATTTTTAATTGTTTCAAGTTGCAAAGGGAAATCTTTAATGACTAAACGTGTTTGCGAATTCCGTTCATGATGTAAACGTTGCAACATGACAGGTTGTAGTCTTGCAATTAATTGTGAAAATTCAGCTAAAAAATAATGAATTAATTCTTTTGATGGTAGTAATGGGAAAATAATTCCCCAAATTTGTGCGCGTTGTTGTTCATTGAAATCAGCAAAGAAATTTGCAAAACCAAGCAATCGATCAAAATGTGTAAAAATAATATGTAATGAAATCGACTCTAATTTTTGCTCTGCTAATTTTTTCTCAATTAACTTTAATTGCTGCAAATATTGATTTTGTTCTTCGCGAGTTTGAATAATCCACGTTGCTAAATTGAAAAATAATAAAATATTTAAATTTAAATTCTTTTTGAAATGTTTTCTTAATAGTTTAGCTATACCTAACCATAAACTTTCAGGTGCTTTTTCAAAATGTGTGCCCGGAATATCGATAAAAATAGCATCTTCCAATACATAAATAGTTGTACTTAATTGATCACCAGCAATTGTTTGTACAATGCCAACTTTTGCTTGATTAAACCACGCTGTTTTTCCAGCATGATGAGGTCCTAACATTAAAAAAATTTTTTTTAATTTATTTTTTTGCGGATGTAGATGTTTTTTAAGCTGTTGGAGTTGTGTTTCAAAAATAGTTAAAAAAGTAGTAATTGCAAGCTCTGTTGAAGAAGCCGTTTTTCCAAAATTTGTTGATGCTGTTTCAAATGACATCGTGAAAAAACCTAGGCAAGAGGGTGAATATTTTGCGCAATCATTTCAAGCATTGAAATAACTGGCTGGGTACGTACGGTCAACATGTAATCAAGACCAACAGCAAATGCTAAAGTCATGCAAGAGGCAACAAAAAAGGCAAGTACGCTAGTGAAGTACGAAGTTTTGGTTGTAGTGGTTGCAGCAATTAAGCTAGCTGGTGTTGGGCTTAATAATGATTGTAATTCACCGCGCTGTTCACTGATTGAAAAATAAAGTTTATCCAGTAGTTGTTCTAATTCTATTTTTAATTCAGGACTATTACGGTATTTACCTTCAAAACCAGAGCTTAAACAAACATAAAATAATTCAAGTAAGTCTAAATGGCGTTTAGGATTTTCAAATAATCGTTCAATAATCAAAAAGAATTTTTCAGAACCATCCTCCTCACCTTCAAATCGAGATAATAGTGAGTGATGCTCCCAAAATAACTCTTCGTTTTGCCAGCTTGCTCGTATCAAAATTTCATCTAAGGTTGCGCACAATGCAAAACGAGCAAGGCGGATCGTTTCTTGAGTAATCCCTTGTCGTTCAGATTGAGTTTCAAAGGCGCTTAATTCATGAGCAAGGTGATTGTGTAAATCGATGGCATTGGGAAATTGCTTACAGTTCTGTAGGCGGCCGAAAAGGCAAAGAATTGGAGCTGCTGCGACTAATAGCGTGTTATCGCCAGATTGAGCGGTAAAAATACGAGAACGGTAATAGGCGTGCTGATTTTGCGTCGGAGTAGGCAATTGTTCGGTGTTATTGCTGCTACCGTTGACGTTGCTAGGTATAGGGTGATCTTGTTTATTGTTTTCTGGCTCGATAAACGAGAAATCAAAGATTCGGATATCGGGCTTTTGGTTCGTTTGATGCTGCATAGTTTTGCGAGCGAAACCTTACAAAAATGGGATTAGTTTAAACTGAATGTCAGGAGAAAGGCTATCTTTAATCTACCTTTTTATATTTTGATTTTTGGCGAAATAGAGGGTCAGAATTTAATCAGGAATCCCAATATTGAGCAGCTAATTGTCATCATGATCGCCATCATGCTTCCAGTAGCTACAACAGTTTTTAAAAAAGTCTTATCAATTTTATGATCGATGTTTTGAATTTCAATTTCGACTTTATGGATCGCTGTTTGTAATTCTTCTTTAGTTGCAAATTTATTTTCAAATTCATTTAATTTTAAAACTACTTTTTTTAATTCTTCATTCGTTGCTTGTAATTCTTCTTTAGTTGCGAATTTGTTTTCGAACGCGACTAGTTTGTTTTCAAAACTATCAAGTTTAAATATAACTTTTTCAAATTCTGTTTGGGTTACTAATTTATGTTCAATCATAAAATCTAATGCTTTAACTAAAGCATGCATATTGGCTTCAGCTAATTCTTGACTGAAACCACCACGTATTAATTCTTGAACATATTCATAGGTATCAAATGGTCGAATGCTCATATTCATGCTTTTTGTTTAGCTCCTTCAGGTTAATTTTTAATCCATTAACGTTGATAAGAGCAGTCGTTGCTATTTGAAATAAACACTAGTTTTAGAATTAAAAAAAGCAAATTACAGCTTAACTATTTTTAACATTTTTCTGTTTGACCACATGGATCAATGTGTTCGCCTCTTTCAATTTGCAAAGTAACGTGACCAATTTTAAATTTTTCTAGTAATTCATGATTAATATGATGGAAATCATCATCGTTCAAACTAGCATTTGGCATAACCAAATGAGCGGTAAGAGCAGTATCAGTTGTACTTAATCCCCAAATGTGTAAATCATGCACTGAAACAACACCAGTTAAATTCTTTAAATAAGTTTCAACGCCTTCTCTATCTACAAAATGTGGAACAGCATCCAGTAGGAGGTTGACCGAATCACGTAATAACTTCCAAGTGCCAGTAAGAATAGTTGCAACTAAAATTAAACCAATTGCTGGATCCAGCCATAACCATTTTGTATACCAAATTAAAATAGCGGTTACTGCTACACCAAGCGATAAAACAGCATCACCAATTAAATGGATAAAAGCTGATTTTATATTGAGATCGTCTTGGCTACGTTTCATAAATAACAAAGCGGTGCTGGCATTGATTGCAGTACCAATAAGTGAGACTGCAATTACGATGGATTCATGGATGATTTCTGGATGAAATATTTTAGTGATGGATTCGTACGCAATAACAGCGCAAGAAGCAACAAGAATGAGGGCGTTAGCAAGTGAAGCAAGAATGGTTGTGCGTTTAAAACCATAACTAAAACGCCAAGTACTTTCTTTTGTTACTAACCAACTTGCAAGCCAAGAAAATAGTAAACCTAAGACATCACCTAAATTATGTGCAGCATCTGCAAGTAATCCCATAGAGTTAGCGCGAATAGCAAAGAAAGTTTGAATGACTACAAAACTTAAATTCAAACAAGAAGCGAGCGCAAAGGCGAATTGATCTTTTTTAGATTGTGGATTGACGGCCGGAGCATGGCTATGATGATGCGAATGGTTGTGTTGGTGTGTCATATAGTAACCCTTCGTTATTAACTAAGTGCTATTTTAGCATACTGAATTCGCTAATTTGTGGAATTTTTTATGGAAAATCATCTATTACTGAATCACCCTTTTTGGAAATTTTCGCTTGATTTATACCGTCATGCCGATGTGGAAAAAGCCTGTTTATTTTTACAAGACACATATGATTTTAATGTTAATTTAATTCTCTTTATCGTTTGGAATGCCAAAAATAATCGTGGTGCAGTTTCAAAAGAGCAATTAAAGGCGTTATTAAATAAAATGTTCTTATGGAATGAATTTGTAACCAAACCGATTCGGCAAGAACGGGAACAACCAGTTGATGAATATGCTCAATGGTTGAAAGTTGAACTGATTGCTGAATCAATTGAACAATGGTTACTGTTGAAATCTTTTGAGAACGCCACCATCTCTAAAAAGACTACGCCTCAAGATCAAATAAATTATATTTGGCAAAGCCTAGAAAATTACGCTGTTGTAAAAGAAGTGAAGCTTACTGAACAAGCAACTAAACACGTTACAGCACTAATTAATAGGGCTTTCCCAAATAAATAGGAAGAAAAAATATGTCTATTTTATTAGGAAATACGCCTCATTTGTTAACTGCCCTTAAAGGTCCTTTAAGTGACCTGGAAAAAATTTTCTTAACCAACCAAGCGAGAATAGAGACGTGGTTTAGACAACAATGGTTAAAAATATCATCGCCTATTTATAGTTCAGTCGATATTCGAAATGCCGGTTTTAAAGCAGCACCTGTTGATACAAACTTATTTTCAGCAGGATTTAACAATCTAAATCCAGATTTTTTACCGCTCGCTATTCAAGCAGCGCAAGCGACTATTTCGAAATTATTCCCAGATTGTCAAAGCATTTTACTCATTCCAGAAAATCATACGCGCAATCAATTTTATTTTGAAAATTTAGCTGTATTAACTGAGATCTTACAAAAAGCAGGTTACGACATTCGTATTGGTTCCATTTCAGACGAAATTACTAAAGAAACTAAATTAACTTTACCATCAGGTAAAACAATCGTTCTTTATCCAGTAATACGAAAACAAGACAGGCTTTATGTTGAAAATTTTTCACCTTGTATTGTGATTTTAAATAATGATTTATCAGCTGGCGTGCCTAATATTTTGCAAAATTTACAAATGCCAGTTATTCCTCATACTGGATTAGGTTGGGCCACACGTTCTAAATACAACCATTTTCAATACTACAAACAAGTTAGTGACGAATTTGCTGCAGAGTTCAAATTTGATCCATGGTTAATTCAAGCGTTTTCAGATTTTTGTAATGAAGTTGATTTTGTGCAGCGCACAGGTGAAACCTGTTTAATTGCAAAAGTAGAGAAAATGTTGGCGCGTATTCAAGAAAAATATAAGGAATATGGCATTCAAGAAAAACCATTCGTGGTCATTAAAGCTGATGCTGGAACCTATGGCATGGGTATTTTGATTGTTGATGATCCAGCACAAATTTCTGCACTTAATCGTAAACAGCGCACCACAATGGCCAAAACCAAAGGCAGTCAAAAAATTGATAAAGTGATGTTGCAAGAAGGCGTTTATACCTTCGAGCGCATTGGTGAAACTAACGCAGTTGCTGAACCCGTTGTTTATATGTTGGGACAATATGTCATTGGCGGGTTTTATCGCGTACATAACGAACGTTCTGAAACTGAAAATTTAAATGCGCCAGGAATGCATTTTGAACCACTGGCATTTGCTACACCTTGCAATAACCCCGATTACTCTGAATCACTATGTGCTGCAAATCGTTTTTATGCTTATGGCGTTATCGGACGTTTAGCTGCTTTAGCTGCAGGATATGAAGCACAAGAACTAAAAGGGAAAACAGCATGACTATTAAATTAGGCGTGTTAATGGATAGCATCGAATCCATTCATGTTAAAAAAGATACAACGTTTGC
This sequence comes from uncultured Gammaproteobacteria bacterium, assembly GCA_964645885.1. Taxonomy (GTDB): domain Bacteria; phylum Pseudomonadota; class Gammaproteobacteria; order CAZYCO01; family CAZYCO01; genus CAZYCO01. The sequence continues at coordinate 27,090 of CAZYCO010000001.1, read as the reverse complement.
TTTATTACTTGCTGCACAAAAACAAAAGTTTGATATTTTTTATTTAGAGCAACACGATTTATTTTTACGAGATGGAAAAGTTTTTGCTCGTGTTAAAGAGTTAAACGTATTTGATGATGAAAAACATTGGTATAAATTTTTACAAGAAAAAGAAATAGCATTAACTGATCTTGATGTTGTGTTAATGCGTAAAGACCCGCCATTTAATATCGAATATGTTTTCACTACTCATCTGCTTGAATTAGCGGAAGCGCAAGGTGTATTCATTGTAAATAAGCCACAAAGTTTACGTGATGCTAACGAAAAACTTTATACCGCACTTTTTCCGCAATGTTGTCCACCAACATTAGTGGCTCGAGAAAAAAATCGTTTTAAACAATTTATCGCTGAACAACGAGATGTAATTTTAAAACCATTATTTGCAATGGGCGGCGCTTCAGTGTTTCGAGTTCGACAAGATGATCCAAATATTAATGTCATTATTGAAACACTTACTGAACATGAAACTAAATTCATTATGGCGCAGCGTTTTATTCCTGAAATTTCGCAGGGCGATAAACGTATTTTATTAATTGATGGCAAGCCATTTCCTTATGCTTTAGCAAGAATGGCTGCGCCAGGTGAAACCCGCGCTAATTTAGCAATGGGTGGTAAAGGAGTAGGTGTAGCGCTTTCTAAACGAGATTTATGGATTTGCGAACAAGTTGGCGAAACACTTCGAAATAAAGGTCTATTGTTTGTTGGTTTAGATGTCATTGGTGATTATTTAACTGAAATTAATGTCACAAGCCCAACTTGTATTCGCGAATTAGAAGCGATTTATAAAATTCCGATCGCAGAGCAGGTGATTGATTCAATTAAAAAATATATTTCATAGTTTGTAGGGAGAATCACACATGCTGCACCAAATTTTCATCGGCATTTTATTCGGTTGGGGAATTGCAATTCCAATCGGTCCTATCAATTTAGAAATTGTGCGTCGTAATTTGCAGCAAGGGATATTAAATGCAACATTATTTGGTTTAGGCGCCTGCTCAGCAGATGTAACCTATTTGTTCTTATTTGCGTTTAGTGCAATTCAAATTTTACGTGATCCCTTATTACTACAAATCGTTAGTGTACTAGGTGCATTTATTTTATTTTGGTTTGGTATCAGTGCTCTGCGTTCTAAACCTACATTTCATGATTCGGATGCTCATTTACCGCTCAAACATTCTAAATCACGTTCTGCTATTCAAAATTTTATTTCAGGTTATTTGATGACTCTAGTTAGTCCCATGACCTTATTATTTTGGTCATCAATGGGTGCACAAATTGCATTAATTTCAGAACGAGCAGCAGTTAAACCTTGGTTTTTTACCGTTGGGGTGATTATTGGAACTGTTAGTTGGGATCTAAGTCTAAATATTTTTGTTCATGTAACTAAACATCGTTTATCACAACGTGTTAGTAAAATTTTGAATGATATTGGTGGCGTAATTCTATTGGGATTTGCAGGATATTGCTTATTTCATGCGTTTTAAAATTATTCTCGCGCTAAGGTGAATCGATTATTTTTTAAAATATCAGTTAATCGCTGCTCTAAATTTAAACGTATACAATTAATATGAACTCGTTTAAGCGCTCGCTTCAGCGCACGATATTTTTCCAGGCTTAACAAAGTGGAATTTTTTTCTTCACTACTTTGTTTCAACATGAATTCGCTATCTCTAAGCAATAAAATCCATTGCAACTCAGTCATCGCTTTTAATTGTGAGAAATTTTTTAGTGCTGGTGGCGGTAACTCTTGAAAATCGCCTAAGAAAAAAACCATATCACCTGGTTTGGTTAAAGTTAGTAATTGATTGCTCGCAGACAGTAATAATTCATCTACATTTTCAATTGTTTGATATTGAGCTGAACAATATTCAGATAATGCTTTTAATAAATGTACAAAACGTTCTTCATGAAAAGTTGGCGCAAAATTTTTAACTTCTTTATCGGTAATGATGCAAGCGCCGATTGAAAATCCATTCTTTAAAAATAACCAACCAAGTAATGCAAAAAATTCAGCAGCAATTACAGCTTTTGAACATGCATGTTGCTTACTGAACATCGAATGACCTAAATGAAGTACGAAAAAAATTCTTTTATGCAGCTCTTTGCCATATTGCTTTAACAAAGGCCTAGGTGATCGAGCAGTTGCTAGCCAATGAATATGACGAAATTCATCGCCTGGTTGATAGGTTCTTAAACTACCGTATTCCACTCCCGGATTGCGAAGCGACGCTAACACTTGCTTGGAATGGCGTAGACGCACAGTCATGTTGTCATCTAATGATAAAAAATGAGACCACTCTTTTAAACGTAACAATTCGCTAAATGTAATTTCAGCGCAACATGTTTGATTTTCGACAGCAACAGGAGCAGCTTCTTTTGCAAGTTTCTGCCAACGTTGAAGTGTTTTTTGGAATAATTGTAATGAATGCATGTAAATATATTTATGAGTTAATTATTTATGGAACAGGAACGGAATGGAGTAACTCTTTAATTACATCATCAGGTGTGATGCCTTCTGCCATAGCATCAAAAGTTAAAAGAATACGATGGCGTAGTACTTCATAAATCACAGAATGGATATCTTCTGGAGTGACATAATCTCTGTCATGTAACCAAGCATAAGCACGCGCACAACGATCTAAACTGATGGTTCCACGTGGGCTGCTGCCAACACGAATCCAATTTTCTAATTTGGGAGCCAATGTTTTAGGTTGACGAGTCGCAATAATCAGTTGAACTAAATATTCTTTCACTGAAGGACTCATGTGTAAATCCATCAAGTCGTGACGTAAATTTAAAATTACTTGTTGTGGAATAAAGACGTGCGTTGCAATTTGAGTTTGATTAAAACGAAATTCTTGTTGTGACAATTGCAAAATATCACTTTCAGTTTGTGCTTCTGGATAATGGATACGTACGTGCATGATAAAACGATCTTTTTGCGCTTCAGGTAGTGGATAAGTACCTTCATGCTCAATTGGGTTCTGTGTTGCCATTACCCAAAATAATTTCGGTAAGTCATAAGTGACTTGTCCTATGGTGACTTGGCGTTCTGCCATTGCTTCTAATAAAGCAGATTGTACTTTTGCTGGTGCACGATTGATTTCATCAGCAAGAATTAAATTATGAAATAGTGGGCCTTGTTGAAATTTAAATGAACCGTCTTGCGGTCTATAGATTTCGGTTCCGGTAAGGTCAGCAGGTAATAAATCTGGGGTAAATTGTACGCGATGGAACGTCCCTTCTAAGCAAGCTGCTAGTTCTTTAATAATCTTAGTTTTTGCTAGCCCTGGTGTGCCTTCTACTAATATGTGGCCGTCGGCGATAAGCGCAATCAAAATGCGATCAATTAGCTTAGTTTGGCCAATAATGCGTTGATTTAAATGTTGGCGTAATTGTTTAAAGGCACGTTGAGATGAAGTAAGTGTAGCCGTTTCAGATTGGTTAAGTACTTGTTCCATGTACAGACGTTCCTAAAAAAATAAGTCATGACAATCGAAGTTCAAGATACTAGCTTGATGCCATGAATTAAAAAAGAGTTGATCAATAAAAAGTTCGTGTTCTAGCGTAATCCTTATCCCGTATAAGTCTATGACTTTATCCGGGATAAGCGGATTGATTGTTATGCTGATGACGTTGGTGTACCACCAAGTGTTACAGATGAAGTTGAAGTTATCAGCTCTTGTTCTTCATCTGAGTGTTCATCAGTATCTATTTCATTTTTATTTGTGGCTGCTTCAGGTTCTGGTTTAGGCGTTGGTTTAACTTCATCTAATTCTTGTTTTGAAGTTTCTTCCTCATCGATTTGCTGATATTGCGCTTTAGGTAAACAACAGCTAAATAAACTAAATCTTGAACGAGCTGGTGATGATTCAATTGAGACTTGTTTTTTTGGTTTTGGGAACATGTTGGGAAATATATCAGTTATTTCTTTTGCTGTGGTTTGAGTTTTTACATCAATGAAATTTTGTAATGGTTCATGTAGCACTAAAGCAATCGGAGAAACGTTAACTACAATATTATTTTTTGGATCCAAAGTAATGGTATGTGTTAATTCAAAAGAGAAAAGCGGACCATGATTAGCGCTGACAAAACAACTATGTTCATTATTAGTTTGAAAGAAGCAGGCTTTTTCTTTGATTGTTAAGGTATTTTTTTCTAATTTTAAATCGAATGCTGAAGTGTATAAGTTTAAGTTAGTCGCATCTTGAAAAAATGAATTTTTTAATGTGATCGCTAATTGAGGTTGGAATTGTTCAAATAAATATTTTTGTAACTCACTATTGATTACTTCTTCTTGAATAAAAAGTTCAATTGATTGTTCTACATCGGTTTGATATTGGCTAAAAAACGCTGCCTTGGTAGTTTTGATATCAAATGTAGGTTGTTTTTCATCTTCAAGTTTAAACTGCTCAAATACTTGTTGGCATAATTCTAATAATTTCTGATTCGATGATGCTAAATCAATAGAAGAAAACGGAAATTCTTTGCTGTTCACAGAAAGGCGAGCGCAATTCGAAAAACATTCAGTTAAAAAACTTGATGATGGTGTTGCTGTTAATTGTGTATTAGAAGTTTTAGGTAAATTTATTTTAACAATCGCATTTGGAGCAGCGTGCAATACTGGTAAGGTTCGTTGTGGAAATAAATCATTTGCATCTTCTGTTAATGCAGTAATTACTACTTTTCTATTTTTACGTTGAATGTATTTTTTGTTTTCATCATAGGAATAATTTTCTTCAAAACTGATCGTTGCAATTTCACCTTCTGCACTTTGTTCTGTGTTGTTCGCATAATTAAATCCATTTATTTTTGTGGTTTGACAATAACCAATAGAATTATCAGATTTTGAATATGTTTTTTTGATTTCACCTGGATTAATAAAAACACTACGTAATTGAGTATTTTGTGATGATACAAATTCTAGAGAAATTTTTTCTAACCAAGTTTGATTATGTGTACACAAAATAAATTTTGTTATAGGTGAGATATTGTTTATATCTTCTTGTACTGTTTCCTCTAGTAAAGAATTAAATTCTTTAATTGCAGCAGCTTGAACTTTTTTTAATGAAATACTGTCTTGTCTTGAAAAAGATTTATTTCTAACCGACACACTGTCAGTGTTTCTAAATAAATCTGTAACTGTTTTAGTTAAATTAATTTCTAATTTATCTTTGAACAAAGATAAATGATACGCTTCAAGAAAAGCTATTTCTTCTTCTGTTAATTCTTTCTGCCAAATAAAATTCTGATTCGAATTTGAGTTAGTTATATTAGTTGTTAGTTTTTCTTCGGTTATCATTGTTGTTTCCTGCTCTCATTAACGTTATTTATTTGCCAACCAAGCGTGTAAGCCGCCTTTTAAATTAAAAATATGTTCAAATCCTGCTTGTTTTAATATGGTTGCAGCATGTTGGCTTCGAACACCTGCTGCACAAATCGCTATGATTTTTTTATTTTTATCCAATTGATTTACATTATTTGGTAAAGCTGCAAGTGGAATATGGATCGAGTTTGGCAAATGAAATTGTTGATACTCAAATGATTCACGTACATCTAATAATTGTAGATCATTTTCTTGCTGTAATAATTGCTTTAATTCATGCACTGTTATTTCTGAAATCATAATGTGGCTCGCAAATTGTTTTTTCTGACAAGTTTTACATTCTGGCTCAATGTTTAACTTAATACGTTTGAAATTAAATTTCAGCAAATCAATTTGTAACGCGTAGTTAAAATCAAACTCGTTTAATTGCAGTAAGAAATGCAAAATTTGACTTGCTTGCAGTGTTGCAATGACACCCACAGTAGCGCCTAAAACCCCTGCAAGTGAGCAATTTAAATTGTCGAGATTTTCTTCTGGAAAAAGGCAGCGATAACAAGCTTGTTCTGGTTGATACAGCATACAAAAACCAGTGAATTGAAAAATACTGGCATGTGAAAAAGGTTTTTGTAATTTAACGCAAACATCATTAACTAAATAACGAGTAGCGAAGTTATCACTGCCATCTGCAATAATATCGTATTGTTTGAATAGCTTCTCGGCATTTTCTACTGAAAGCTTTTCTTCATATATTTCTATTTCACACTCAGCATTTAATTGTTCTAGACGCTGTTTTGCTATTTTAACTTTAAGATGATTAACATCATTTTCATTAAATAAAATTTGTCTATGCAAGTTAGTTATATCAATAGTATCTGCATCAATAATGCCAATACGACCAATACCAGCAGCAGTTAAATAAAGTAATAACGGTGAGCCTAAACCGCCGGCACCAATTACTAGTACACTGGCTTTTTTTAATTTTAATTGTCCAGCTTCACCAATTTGCGGCAAATTAATTTGTCGTTGATAACGAGCTTTTTCAGTTGTTGTAAGTGACATCACAATTTTCCAACCAAATTTTACTTTCTTTTATAGGATCAATTGCTTTAGTAATTGCTGAAACAACAGCAACACCATTAGCGCCAGTTTGTAATACAGCAGGTAGACGTTCTAAGTTGATACCGCCAATTGCAACTACGGGATAAGGTAAAAAATTACAGTAATAACTTAATTTCTCTAATCCTTGAGGCGCAGTTTTTAATTGTTTTGTGGTAGTTGGATAAATAGAACCAAATGCAATATAGCTAGGAGAGAGTGCATGCGCGCGTGCGATTTCCCAATCATCATGCGTACTAATGCCTAGCGCTAAATTAGCGTCAGCTATTTTTTTTAAATCAGCAGTTTCAATATCTTCTTGTCCAAGATGAACGCCGTATGCATCAAATTTAATTGCTAATTGCCAATAATCATTAATGAATAATTTTGTGTGATGTTGTTTTGCAAATTCTATAGCAGCTGAAATTTCTTGTTCTAATTTTTCACCTGATAAATGTTTAACGCGTAATTGAATGGTACGTACGCCAACTTCAGCTAATTGTTTGACTAAATCTGCGCTATCAACAATTGGGTAAAAGCCGATCGCTTGCTCTAATTTTTTAAATGAATAGTTTGGAAATTGAGAATAGGGTGAATTTGTAACCCAAGGGAAATCTTGAAAATGATTAGGCCAATTTGCTTGTGTAACGGGTCCCGGGCCACAACCATATTGAGTTGCTAACCGTATACCTTGACTAACATAAGCTTTTGCAATGACTAAAGCATTTTCAAGTGAATAATTTTGCGCGAGTAGTGCTGCAATTGCCGATGATAAAGTACAACCTGAACCATGATTATTGTTATGTTGATGTCTTATATTTGAAAGCCAAAAACCTTGATTGCCATTCCAAATATAATCATGACAAAAATCGCCTTCACCATGTCCGCCTTTAATTAATACCTGTTTGCAGCCAAATTGTTTTAATTGTTTGGCAGCAGCTTCAATATCAGCAAAGGTTTTAATTTCACAATTTAATAGCGAGCGAACTTCATTCAAATTCGGTGTAATTAAATCAGCATGAGGAAATATTTCATTTATGAGAAAATGTTTTGCTTGTGGCTGTAATAACTCAGCGCCGCTGGTTGCAACTATTACTGGATCAACAACTACTTTGCCGTTAAAACGAGTTAGAAATTTTTTTATTTCGCGCATCACATCTTCATTACCTAGCATGCCTATTTTTATAGCATTTGCAGGTAAATCCTCTTCTAGTGCTTTAATCTGCGCTTCGATCATCTCGCAAGATGGAATTTCTATTTTGTTCACGCCCACACTATTTTGTGCAGTTAGCGCAACAATCACACTGCAACCGTACGCATTCATTGCTTGAAATGCATGTAAGTCAGCTTGAATACCAGCGCCGCCGCCGGAATCTGATCCTGCGATTGTCCACACAATACTCTTCGGAATTGAATTTTGGACTGCGTGTTTTTCCTTCATGATGTTTTCTCTTGTAACCATATTGGCGTGCCAATTGTTGGTGTACTTGGATTAGCAAATTCACGTTGTGGCATTAAACCAGCTTCATATCCCAATCGACCTGCTGTGATGGCATGAGCAAATGCTGTTGCCATTTGTACTGGATTTTCAGCCAATGCAATTGCGCTATTGAGTAGTACGCCATCAAATCCTAATTCCATTGCATATGCTGCATCAGAAGGCGAGCCAACACCGGCATCGATTATTAAAGTTGCATGCGGTAAACGTTTTCTAATAGTTTTTAACGCATATGTATTAAGTAATCCTTGTCCTGAACCAATTGGTGATCCCCAAGGCATTAAAATTTCACAACCTAAATCGTATAAAGTTTGGCAAAGAATAAGATCATCAGTGCAGTAAGGAAAAATAGTAAAACCTTGTTGAATTAATTCTTTTGCTGCGATGACCAATTCAAATGGATGAGGTTGTAAATTGTAATCATCACCAATCACCTCTAATTTGATCCAATTGGTTTCAAAAATTTCACGCGCCATATGAGCAAGCGTAATTGCTTCTTTTGCAGTTCTACAACCAGCAGTATTTGGCAATATCTGGCAGTTTAATTGTTTTAAATAATTCCAAAATGATTGTCCGCTTTTATCTTGTGGTGATTGTCGTCTTAATGATGCTGTAACGATTTGTGTGCCAGATGCTATTACTGCTTGCTGCATAATTTGTGGTGAAGGATAGAGCGCAGTTCCTACTAGTAAACGACTATCTAACGATTGATTTGCTAATTTCCAAGTCATGTTATTAACCTCCTTGCATCGCGGTTAAAACTTCAATGACATCATTTGGTTTTAACAAGGTATTGGTATAAAGGCTACGTGGAATAAATTCACAATTTACCGCAACTGCAAATTGAGTTTTGTTACTGTCAAAACCTGCTTTGACTAAAGCATCGGAAATACAGCTATTTTTTTCGATTTCGATTTCTTGGTCATTAACGAATATTTTGATCATAAAGTTTTCTCATTACATCTTCTATTAAGGCTGGCGCGATTAAATAACCATGACGATACAAACCATTAATTTGGACTAAGCCGTCTTCAATTATAGTTTTTGGATTATTGTCCGATAATGCAGGACGACATTGCACTCGAGTTGAAATAATACGCGCTTCTGCAAAACCCGAATGCAAACTATAAGCAGATGATAATAATTCCATCATGGATTGTACCGAGATAGGGCTCATATCTTCACTTTCAATAGCTGTTGCACCGATGACATAACAATTATCGCGTCTTGGCACGACATAAATAGCGTAACGCGGATGCAATAATCGAATAGGATGATTTAGTTTAACTTCTGGCGCATGTAGATGAATCAATTCACCCCGCACACCACGTAAATCTGTTAAATTTTTTTTCGCACCTAAACCACGGCAATCAAATACTAAATCGAAGTTATAGCTTTGTTCTTTTGTTTTTATTTGATGTGGTTCTACATCATCAATATAAGTATTTGGATGCCAAGTTAAATTTGGATGTGCGGATAATTTTTTTGTCGTAGCTTCAAAAAAATCATCAGTGCAAATATGGCCTTCTTTTTCTAGATATAAACCAATTTGAAAATACTGACGTAATTCTGGTTCTAAATTTTTTAAATCATTATGATCAATAAATGCAATTTTTTGTGGATGAAAATCCGTTCTTTTTTGAATGATATTGGCAAAGTGATTTAATTCATTTCGATCTTGAGCATGCGTTAAAATAATAGAACCTGTTTGTTGCCAAAAAATAGTTTGATTAAATGGTTTTAAAATTTCAGACCATAATTCAAGTGAGCGAATACCTAAATCAAAAATTATCTTTTCACCATGTGCAATTTCACACCAAGGTGCAAGCATACCTGCTGCAACATAACCGCAACTTTGTTTGTTATTGATATCATCTTGATCAAACAGTGTAACGTTCCAATCTTTATTTAAAGTTTCTAATGCAAGTAAGCGTCCAACTAAACCTGCACCGACGATTGCAATTTTCATGTTTCAGGTAACCATTGTTCTAAGTGATAGGCGCTGTCCCAAAATTTCCACTCAAGACGACTTGAGATAATAAAAGCTTCTTGCATTAATTTTAGATTTTTTTCTGTGGTTTGCAGCGCATATTTGTTTGTGAGTTGAATGGCTTGTTGCACGATAGTTTCGAATTCATTACCACCATACATATCAATCCATGCTTGATAGGGATTATTAGGAATTTTCGGTAAAGAAATTAAATGCTTTCCTACTTCGTGATAAATCCAAAAACAAGGTAATAAAGCTGCAATTGCTTCTTCAACTGAAGCTGTTGTTGCAGTTGTTAATAAATAATTCGTATAAGTTAAACATGTTGGGCTTTGTGCTTGATGGGGATGAACTGAAAATTTTTTGAAATAAGATTGATGTAATTCTCGCTCTGCAAATAAAGCACCTTGGGCAAATTGTAGTGTTAAAGCAATATCGTCTAATTCTTTCAATCGTCCTGAAACTGTGGCCAACGCACGGGCAAAATCAATCAAATAGAGAGCATCCTGTTCTAAATAAAACACAAATGCTTGTTGTTTTAAGGTCCCAAGGCTTAGTTCCTTTAAAAAAGGATGATTAATGGTAGCTTTGAAAATAGGCTCAATTTGCTGCCAAATTTGGTCAGAAAAACGCATAGAAAACTCTTTAAACATAGGCCATTTTAACGTTTGGAATCGTACGTCAAAAGGTCTTAAGGTACCTTAACTATTTCTTAAGGAATAGCTGCTATATTTCTTAAGAACCCTTCATGAAACTGTTACAAATTGTGACTAATTTTATCTTGGGTTGATACAGAAAAGTTATTAAATGACATCATCGAAATCAGGAAGAGAATAGATGGTGAAAGGATTGCAGATTTCAGGCTTTAAAAAACTCGAGGTAGTTATGGCAAAGTTAACATCACACTTAAAAGCATTACAAAGAGCGGAATTAGGATTAAGAACTTATTTGGAACGTACTAACCAGCGTGGCCGTAAAACTACCGCTAGCCATACTGAATCTGCAAATGCGATGTTGCGAGTAACAGGTGAAAAGTTAGCTGCTACTAAACAAGAGATGGCATTAGCTGTTACTGATGTAGGAAGGCTCAGTTCAACTTCTGATTTAGTTGCTAGTAATCCAGATAAACGCGCATGGGATTTAGCCAATAACAATATTGAAAATGCATTTAAAAACGTACGTACTGAATCACCTATCAACGAATTTTTAAAAGCTGATAATTTAAAATTAAGTTCTGATTCCCAAGAATTTAAAGATTTAGTTGAGCAGCAAAATGATTTAATTAATCAAGCTAAAGCTGAAATTGATATTTATATTGGTTTAATTGATGCTCAAATTAATGACCAAAAAGTAACGAAGACCGGTACATTTGGTCGTGAAAGTGAAGCTTATGAAGTGTTGATGAATATTCGTCAAGAAATGAAAGAAGTAAGAAAAGAATATGACAATCAAAAGCAACAAATTGAACAACTTGTTAATGTTAAAAAAGCAACTGAACAGACGAGTAATCAAAAAGTTCAAAGTTTAGAAAATAAAGTTCAAACACTTGAAACTCAACTTACACTATCACAACAACAAGCTACTAATTCTGCTGAAGAATTATTAAAAGCAAAACAAGAAGCAGAAACAAACAAAGATAAAGTTGCGAAAGCGGAGCAAACCATTAAAGAACGTGATGCAATGCAAGTTCAACGCGACATGGCAATGCAGCAAAATCAAAAATTAACTGTAGATTTAGCTGAAAAAGATCAGAAATTGAAACAGTTAGAAAATGTTGCGGAAGATTACAAAGCGCTTAAAGATGCGACTGAATCAAGTCGTAGTGTTGGAAGTCTTGTTCAAAAGGAATTAAATAAAGCTCAAAGCGAATTAAAAGTAGCTAAAGAGGATATTGAGCATTACAAGCAAAAAATTGAGCGTCTTGAAAAATCTGATTCACAACAATTAACTTCGGAAAACGAAGCATTAAAAACTGAAAATGCTCAATTGAAAGAAGAACTCAAATCTGAAAAAAACCAGCATCAAGCTTTGAAAGAAGAACACGCTGAACTTCAATCAAAATATAAAGCTGTGGTACGTGAACTTGCTACTGCGTTTAAAACCTTTATGACTGCTGTTAAATCAGCATTAGGAAATGCTCATCCAGATATGGCTAAGATTACAACAGCGGTAAATAAAGAGAACAACAACATACAAGGCTACAAAGAAAAGATTGAAACTTTAGAAGTTCAAAATAAAGCCTTAGAAGCAGGTCTTCAAAAAGCTTTAAGTCATAGTCCTTCATCTTCACCAAAAATGGAGCCAAAGAAAGCTCATCAAGAAGACAGTGAAAAAGAAAGTTTGATTGGAAAAGAAGATAACAGTGCGCTATCTAAAATTAGAAATATACTTGGTAAGTAATAATTAATATTTATTGCAATACAAAGGCAGACTTCGGTCTGCCTTTTTTTTATATAAAATGTTATAAATCTTTAAGTTTTATTATTTTTGAGGACATCCATGTCGTTAGATGTAGCCAGTGCAACTACGTTGTTTGGTATTGACAGAAATCAATTCATGGCTGAATTACAAAAAATTACTCAAAACTTATCGCGCGCGCAAACAACGCATGGTTTCTTGGTTAATTTAACTTATTTATTTTTAACACGTGCGCATAAAAAATCTTTAGTTCATGTTCAACAACAGCAAATAGCGAGACAGATTTTAGAAGATGCACCTAAAGATGCGAGTGAGATTTATTGGTTTGCAAGTATTGTGAGTGCATTTTTAGTGCAACATCGTGAAGCTAAAGCATCTACATTATTTGATTTTTTGAAAAAAAATAAAGAACACGGCGAAACTACTTTCCGTAATAAAATTGAAATTTATGTACAAGAACGAGCAGCCCAACGCTTTCCTGATGAACCTAAAGCAGATTATGCACTTGCTGATGCAATGCGTTATGTTGCTAAATTTAGCATTTTAGAACGCGAGCAATTAGAAAAGATTGCTTATTACTTAAATCATTATCATCCGGCCGCAATGAGTTTATTTACTCAGTTAACATCAAATATCAAATTATTCGAAACGCCACCACAAATTATCAAACGCAAAATAGCATTATTAAGACAAGCATTAAGTCAATTCAATGAAGCAAAAATAGCCCATGATTTAGAAATACGAATGTTGAATTTAAAACGCTTGAAAGAGGCTGAAATAAAAGTATTTATTCACTTATTTGATTTATCTCTTTATTTAGGGCCACATGATCCACTGCATCAAGAATTAGAACCTATTCAGAAAAAAATAGAGCAAAATTTTCAAGCCATGCTTGCAGATTTTTTATCCTTACATAAAAAAAATCTTGCTAAATCAGGTGAAATTTCTAGACGACATTTGCTTGAAAAAGAACAAGAAGAATTAGCTACTCGCTATAATCAATTAAAAGAAATCAATGCTTCATTAAAAGATGAGCAAGAGTCGCTAGAAGAAGAGACACAAAAATATAGAAAACAAAAAGTTACACAAGATGCAATTAAATATTTGCAGCAAAAAATAATTAAATTAGAAAAAGAAAATTCTCAATTAATGGATGATTATTATTCTTTCAAAGTGAAATTATTAAATATTGTTCCTGCTGATTCAGAACAAGATCGAATATTAGAAGCAGAATGGCAGAATTATTTATCTCAAAAACAACAACAACCAATTCAAAATATTTCACTATACGATTCAACTTTGCATGTAGAGTCTGAAGAAAGTGAAGTAGATATTCCATCGCAAGAAGTAGATGAAGATTTACTCGATGAACCAACTAAAATTAATTTAGCTGAAGTTTCTCCTGCGGCATTAAAAATATTAAATAATCGTTTACACCTTCAAAACCAAAAATTGGACGAAATCACTCTTGGTATGGAACAGCAAAATAAATTAGTGGAAAAACGAATTGCAAAATTAAACGAATTAAAAAACAGTTATTTTAATTCAGAAGAGTTTGATACTGAATTAGAAAAACAATCATTAGAATCACATTGTAAGATTTTGATAAAAGATAAAAATAGAAATATGGAACGTTTAAGAGAACTTGAATGGAAATTTAAAAAATTATTAGATTTATATGATGGTGATAAAACTGAAACTCAAGCGGCAATAACTGAATTTGAAACTAAATATCCCAATACAGAACAAGATACCGATGATGAAGAAACTGTAGTGGTTGCTGATGTTACTGCGCAAAAATTCGATGAAGAATAATCTTTATAAAATAAATTTTTCGGTTTCTAGTTGTCTTGTTGTTTCATCAATCCATTTTTTAGCAATGGCATTAATGTCTTGAACTGAATGTTGACTCGTATCAATTGTAGGGCCAATCACTACAGTAATCGTACCAGGTATTTTTAAAAATCCACGCCTTGGCCAATGTTTCCCAGCATTATGTGCAACTAATACAATAGGACGGTCTACTGCTTTTGCTAAAGCTGCACCGCCTTTAGCAAAAGATTTAGTATCGCCAGTTTTAACGCGCGTGCCTTCAGGAAAAACAATAATATAACGGCCGCTTTGTAACCGTTCTTTTCCTTGTTTTATTAATTGTTCAGCAGCCGACAATTTTTCTTTTCGATCAATTGCAATTGGTTCTAATAAAGACAGGGCCCAACCAAAAAACGGTACACGCAATAATTCTTTTTTCATTACCCAAGTTTGCATGGGTAAAAACACTTGAAATGCCAGTGTTTCCCAAGTTGATTGATGTTTACTTAAAATGACACAAGGTTGTTTAGGTAAATTGTCTAAACCAATAACGCGATAATCTATATTGCAGCAAAATTTTGCCCACCAAATAATAAATTTCGACCAAGTTGTGATGAAGCGATAACGAAAATTAGCTGAAAATGGAAAAGTAAATAAACTAACCGTGGCATAAAAAACGGTGAAGATGATCATGACCAGTGAAAAAATGAGCGACCGAAAAAACATCATGATTATCCTTCAATAAAATAATAGTTAGTGATGATCAATTGAGCGTTCTAGTAACCAATTTACAGCGTGAGCTAAGTCGTTAAAGATAAATTGATTATCTAGTTCCGAACCATGTTTTAAAATAGTTTCTTCGCCGAAGCCAGTTTTAACGAGTAATGGTCTTGCGTCTACCAATGTTGCTGCTTGCCAATCACGCCAGCTATCGCCAATGAAAGGTACACCTTCAAGTGATAGTTGAAAATGTTCAGCGATTTTCCTTAATAATCCAGTTTTAGGTTTGCGGCAACCACAGTTGTCATCAGGATGATGTAGACAATAAAAAATGGCATCTAATTTTCCACCCGCTTTTTCGATTTCATTGTTCATTTTAGACGTGATGGCATTTAAGGTCGCTTGGTCAAAATAACCGCGTCCAATCCCCGATTGATTACTGGCAACTGCAATTTTAAATCCCGCCCGATGCAAACGAGCAATGGCATTTAAACTATGAGGTATGGCAAGCCATTCATCTGGTGATTTGATATAAGCCATCGATTCATGATTAATCACCCCGTCTCGATCAAGGATGATTAAGCGTTTGGAGAGATTTAATTGAATCATAATTCGTCTTTTCTCCTGTCATTCCCGCGAAGGCGGGAATCCATCCTGATGATACTATGTTGCCATTTTAGAAATGGATTCCCGCCTTCGCGGGAATGACAAATAAGTTTTTTCAACCAACTAGTAGTGAAACATCTGCAACTTGTAGAAATAATTGTCTTAGTTGTTTTAATAAAGCTAAACGGTTATTACGAATATTTTGATCATCAACCATTACCATTACTTTATCGAAAAACTGATCGATAGTAGGGCGCAGCTCTGAAAGTGATTTTAAAATTTCAACGTATTGTTTATCAGATACAAAATTTTTAGTTTTTTGCTGTTGTTTCAATACTGCACTGAATAAATCTTTTTCTGCTGTTTCAGTTAATAAGGTTTCATTTACTGCACGTAAATTTTGTTCTTCAATTTTAGATAAAATATTTTTTACTCGTTTATTTGCTGCAATTAAACTTTCAGCGTGTTGTGATTGTCTAAATTTATAGATAGCAGTTGCACGCTCAGCAATATCAAATAAACAAAATGGTTCATGTTCGGAGTTAATTGTATGACTTGCAGCAATCCACGCATCTTCTGAATATTTTTCGCCGAACCAGATTTGTGCTCGATCAAGTATAAATGTTTTTAAATCGCTTAAAGTTGTATTTGCAATTGTTTCAAACTGCGAAGTAGCAAATTTTAAAATTGGATTTAAATCTAGTGATATTTTTTCTTCTATTAAAATTCTAACCAAACCTATTGCTGCACGTCTTAAACCATATGGATCTTTATCACCGGTTGGTTTTTGTCCAATACCAAAAATTGCAACTAAGCTGTCAATTTTATCTGCGATTGCAACAGTTTGAGCGATATCAGAAGAGGGTAAAGCGTCGCCTGCAAAACGAGGTAAATAATGATCACGAATTGCTGCAGAAATGATGTTATTTTCACCATGATGTAGCGCGTAATAACTACCCATCACACCTTGCAATTCTGGGAATTCGCCGACCATATCAGTTGCTAAATCAAATTTAGCAAGTAAACCTGCGCGCTTTGCAAAATTAGTATCGGCATTTATTTTGCTTGCAATTTGTTCTGATAGTAACGCAATGCGTGTTGCTTTATCGAACATCGAACCTAATTTTGCTTGAAAAGTAATATGTTTTAATTTTTCTAAAAAATAATCGATTGGATGTGCACAATCTGTTTGATAAAAAAATGCGGCATCGCTTAAACGTGCATGCATAACGCGTTCATTGCCATGTATGATTTGCTTTGGCGCTTTGCTTTTTAAATTACTCACAAAAATAAAGTTTGCTAACAATTGATTTTTATTTTTTTTGTTAACAATAGGAAAACTTTTTTGATGATGTTCCATTGCTGATATCAATGGTTCTGCAGGTAATTTTAAAAATTCCTTTTGAAACGCAGCAGTCATGACCACCGGATATTCAACTAATGCGGTAACTTCATTGAGCAAATCGTCATTAATTAATGCATGACCATTTAATTTTGCAGTTGCGCTAGTAATATTTTTTTCTATTTCTTTTTTTCGTTTTTCGAAGTCAGCAATAACAAATGCTTTTTTTAAAGCAGCTTCATATTGTTCTGCAGTTCTTAATGTCACTTTCCCAGGATGCAAAAAACGATGACCATAAGTGTGATTGATTGATTTACGTTCAAATAATTCTACGTTTACTTTTTCATTACCAAGTAAAACGACAATCCATTGCACAGTACGTAAAAAACTACTTTTAGAATTACCCCAACGCATCGGTTTAGGAATAGGTAATTGTGAAACAACTTGTTGTAGAGTGATTGGTAATAATTGCTTTAATGTTTTTCCCGGCGTAATTTTTTCAAAATAAAGACAAACACCTTTATCCGTTTCTTTTTGTTTTAATTTATCGAATTCAACTCCACAAGAACGTGCAAATCCAAGTGCTGCAGGTGTTGGTTTTTTATTTTGATCAAATGCTGCTTGAATAGTTGGACCAACTTTAGTGATACGTTGTTTCGGTTGTGCCAGCGATATTTTTTTAAATAAAACGGCCATTCGTCTTGGTGTTGCGAATACCGAAACATCTGCATCATTAAATGTAAATTCAAGCTTTGCTAACGCTTGTTTTAAATTATCGCGTAAAGCTAAAGATAATTTTTCCAACGATTTAGCTGGTAATTCTTCTGTGCCGATTTCAAATAAGAAAGATTTTTCTTTCATGATTCATTACTTTTGTTTAAGGCCTGGAAAACCAAGTGCTTCACGAGCACGGTAATAATTTTCTGCAACAGCTTTTGCAAGGGTGCGAATCCGTAAAATATATCGTTGACGTTCTGTTACTGAAATAGCGTGTCGTGCATCAAGTAAATTAAATACATGCGATGCTTTAATCACCATTTCATATGCAGGAAGAGGTAAGTTTAATTCTAAAAGTTTTTGACATTCTTGTTCGTATTGATTGAAATTTTCAAATAAACGTTCGGTGTTGGCGTGTTCAAAATTATAAGCTGACATTTCAACTTCGTTTTGATGAAAAACATCACCATAACTGATGACGCCATGCGGAGTTTTAGTCCAAACAATATCGAAAATATTTTCAACACCTTGAATCGACATGGCTAAACGCTCAAGCCCATAAGTGATTTCCCCGCTTACCGGTGAACATTCCAAACCACCAACTTGTTGGAAATAAGTAAATTGAGTGATTTCCATACCATTTTGCCAAACTTCCCAACCTAATCCCCAAGCGCCTAAAGTAGGTGATTCCCAATTATCTTCGACAAAACGAATGTCATTAATTAGTGGATCAATACCCAATTGACGTAGTGAATCTAAATATAGTTCTTGAATATTGTCAGGAGATGGTTTGAGTAACACTTGAAATTGATAATAGTGTTGGCCGCGATTTGGGTTTTTACCGTAACGACCATCAGTTGGTCTGCGAGATGGTTGCACAAAGGCGGTGAACCATGGTTCAGGACCAATTGCTCTTAAAAAAACAGAAGGGTGAAAAGTACCAGCGCCAACTTCGATATCAAAAGGTTGTAAAACAATACAGCCTTGCAAAGCCCAAAAGTTTTGCAAGGCCAAAATGATTTCCTGAAACGTCCATGGTGTTGTGTTCTTTGTCTTTCCTTGAGTTCTTGTTGTTTTACTCATGATACTCTTCGCACTTGAATTTTCGCCTGTGTTGCTGCTCAGTTCGCAATCTTGACGTACTTTAAGTACGCTGCGGTTGCTTACACTCACAGCGCTTTGACTAAAACTCAATTGCTGCGAGTATAAATCTTACGCCGTTGGTAATTTTTTACCGCGAGTTGCATCAATCAAATTTTGTAATATGTTTTGATTTGGCAATCCAGGCACAAAGAAATATTTCATTTGTTTTGTAACAGGGTAGCTCGCAACGATAAACGCAGGCGTTCCTACTAATCCAAGCTGTTCAGCTAATTGTTGATTTTCTTCTAATTGCGCATTTATTTCAGAAGCATTGATATCCTTTTTCAATTTATCAATGTCAAGACCAACTGATTTTGCAGTATCAAAAATAACTTGTTCATCAAGTGGTTTATCTAAAGTAATCAAAGCTTCGTGTAATTCAAGGTATTTGTTTTGTTGTGCAGCAGCCATAACAGCTTTTGCTGCAAGTTCAGAATTTGGTCCAAAGATTGGGAAGTTTTTGTAAATCACCCGGATGTTTTTATCTTTTTCTACCATTTGTTTCAGCATTGGCGCGACTTGTTTGCAGTAACCACATTGATAATCGAAAAATTCAACAATAGTTGTGTTGCCGTTTGGGTTACCACCGATTTGGTTTTCTGGTGCGCTAAATAATTTTTTAGCAAGACGAGGAATTGCTTTTTGAGCTTTCTCAGTCATACGTGTACGTTCACGTTGTTGCAAAATACGTGACGCTTCAATTAATACTTCAGGATTTTTAATTAAATAATCATGAACAATATTTTGGATTTCAGATTTTTGAGCGTTAGTGAAATTATTGGAAGAATCAGTAGTAGGCGCTGCAATAGCAAAAGAAGATAAAAGTGCAGAACTTAGAGTGAGCAAAGCAAAGCGACGCATGATATAAAACCTCAAAATCCCGAATAAAATTAGCGAAGCAATCTAATGGGCGCGTGTGGCGAAGTCAAGAAAGTTTATTGGAGAAATCAATATGCATATTTGGAAACAACCAATTAATTTTGAATTAATTAAACAACGTTCAAAGAACACTATGGCTGAACATCTTGGTATTGAATTTACAGAAGTAGGGGATGATTTTTTAAAAGCAACAATGCCAGTTGATCAACGAACCAAACAACCACTTGGCATTTTAAATGGAGGAGCATCGTGTGCGTTAGCTGAAACAGTTGGTAGTACAGCTGCTAATTATTGTGTTGATCAAAGTAAATTTTACTGTGTTGGATTAGCAATTGATGCCAATCATTTGCGCCCAGCATTAGAAGGACAAACGGTAACTGCAACTGCACGTCCAATTCATTTAGGTAGAACAACACAAGTTTGGCAAATTGATCTTCAAAACGAATCTGGACAATTAACTTGTGTGTCGCGATTAACAATGGCAGTTGTTGAACGAAAAAAATGATTAAAAAATCATGGTGCCAATTTCTTGTCCCATTTTTACACAAGAATCAGTTTTAAATTCATCGTGCCAAACCGCTATGTTTGGTGCGAA
Source organism: uncultured Gammaproteobacteria bacterium (assembly GCA_964645885.1). Taxonomy (GTDB): domain Bacteria; phylum Pseudomonadota; class Gammaproteobacteria; order CAZYCO01; family CAZYCO01; genus CAZYCO01. Next base: position 6,910 of record CAZYCO010000001.1, on the reverse strand, counting down.
TAATAAAATTACAGTTGAACCTAACGTGAAATAACCTATTTCATCGCCACGTTCAAAAATAAGTGCTTGTTTTGAAGCATCATAATCAAGTGATACAACTTCGTTGTATTTTGAATTAATGTTTTTTGCCCACGCTGTTGAAATACTGCCAACAATTAACGCGCCAACAAAAACAACAGCCATCAAGCCATATGCTGTTTCAAAAATACAAACTACTCGTTCATTACGCGCAAATAAATTATCTACAGATTGCGCTGTTAATTGATTAACTGAAAAAAGATTACCCGGGATATAAATCATTTTTTTCAACTTGCCAGCATATGGCATATGCACACGATGATAATCTCTTGGTGCTAAATAAAGCGTGCAAAAATTGCCAGCAAAAAATTGCTCTGCTAATTGTTGATTGCCACCTAATAATTCTTGGACAGTAAAATCAAAACCTTTAGCTTGAATTATTTTACCGTCGTGAATTGAACCAATTTGGCTAATACAACTATCAGCTGGTGAAATAATTGATTTTTCGTGATTTGCGATAGGACGTAGTTCTGGCTTGAGATGGCGGGTAAAAAATTGGTGAAAATCAACGTAATCTTCAGGCTTCGACAAAATTGCTTCAGACATATCAACATTATATTTATTAATAAAATGTTGAATCATCCAATTCTTAAACCAAAGTGGTTTTTTTAAATGCGCCCAAGCACCAAATAAAAAAGATAAAGTATGTTGTGGCGTAAGATGCTGCAGAAAAATTTGAAGTCTAGGATTCATATCGTCAATTTATAAAAAAAAGTGCATTCTAGTCGATGAAAAATCGATTGTCTTCTCCATTATGGCGCGTTATTACTTATATAAGTCAGAATTAACTTCCTTTTAATATTTCACCTAATCTTCGTAAGCTAATGGCCTCTAATAAGTGAGATTTTTCAATCGTTTCCATTTTAGCCATATCAGCAATGGTACGCGCTATTTTTAAAATGCGATGGTAACTACGGATCGATAAATTTAATTTTTGCAAAATGAGCTCTAAAAATTGCTGATTTGCTTGTTCTAAAACGCAAAATTGTTCTAGATCTTTTACTGTTAATTCATTATTCATTTTTTGTTGTCTTTGTAATTGTATTTGCCTTGTTGCAATTACTCTTTGTTGAATTTCTTTAGAACTTTCATTGGTTGTGATGGAAGTTTGAATTAACACATCGTGTGGAATTAACGGGACTTCAAGTTGTAAATCAATACGTTCTAATAAAGGACCTGAAATGCGCGCGTGATAACGTTTAATTTGTTCTGGTGTACAACGACAATTTTGTTTTGGATTACCTAAATGGCCGCAAGGACAAGGATTCATTGCTGCAACTAATAAAAAATTGGCTGGAAAATCTAATTGTCTACTCGCGCGAGAAATAGTGATCTGTTTTGATTCCAAAGGTTCACGTAGTGCTTCAAGAGCACGACGTTGAAATTCTGGAAATTCATCTAAAAATAAAACGCCATGATGTGCGCGAGTAATTTCACCAGGCCTAGGTGGATTACCGCCACCAACTAAACCGGCATGAGAAATAGTGTGATGTGGACTCCGCAGTGGTGGTAGTTGTTGTGGTTCAAACTTAACTTTTTGTCCTGAAATAGATGTAATAACTGCAACTTCTAATAATTGCTCTAAATTTAATGGCGGTAATAGAGTAGGCAATCGGTTTGCTAACATAGTTTTTCCAGTACCTGGTGGACCGTATAACAGCAAACTATGTTGTCCTGATGCTGCAATTTCTAACGCGCGCTTAGCGTGTGATTGTCCTCGAATATCAGCAATATCTAAATGCACATCATTTGAAATCAAAATATTTTTCTTTTGAAAAAAAGATAATTTTTCTTGCGCACATAAATGGGAAACCAGTTGTAATAAATTTTCTGCAGCAATAATTTGTAAATCATCAACACAAGATGCTTCTTCAGCATTTTCTGCTGCAACCACTAAAATTTTATTTGCTTTTTGCGCAGCTAAAGCGAAAGGTAAAATACCAGGAATTGGGCGTAATTCGCCTGATAGAGCAAGTTCTGCTGCAAATTCATATTGTTCAACTGCATCGGTATCAAATTGTTGTGACGCAATCAAAATGCCTAAAGCAATGACTAAATCAAAACCTGCACCATCTTTTGGTAGATCAGCTGGCGCTAAATTGATGGTGATACGTCGACCTGGAAATTCAAAACCTGAATTTATAATTGCGCTTCTGGTTCTATCTTTACTACCTTTTGCAGCAGCTTCATTTAAACCAACAATAGCAAAGTGCGGCAGACCATTGGATAAATGAACTTCTACGGTAACGACAGGAGAGTACATACCTAAATTGGCACGGCTGAATAATATGGCAAGTGACATGATGGCTCCTTATTAAAAAACAGCCATCAAAGCCATAATCTTTACACATCATGATAAAGAATTTTTATATTAATGTTATGCAGATAAGTTATCTGTTTGTCATCCCTGCGAAGGCAGGGATCCAGTTCACTGTCGTCATCCCGCGAGCTTTGTCGCGGGATCCAGAGAGATAGTTAACAAGTCACTGGATTCCGCGGTTTTCGCCGCGGGATGATGACGAGATGCAATCTAATGCGATTTTATTTTTTATGTTTTTCTAATTCAGCAACTTGTTTTTCTAATGCTTCTAATTTAGCTCGAGTTCGTGCTAATACTTTTTTTTGTACTTCAAATTCTTCTTGTTGCACAACTTCGAATTTATTGAATGCATTTTGTAATATTTGACGTAAATGTTGCTCTAAATCTTGCTTCAAAGGTAACTTATCTTTGAGCTCTGAAACAATGTTTTCCAAAATTTGTTGCATAGCCATAGTTATATCCTATTTCGCTTACTGTTATTTCAGTTTTACAATGTTTTACATCATAGTGAAAGGAGTTTACTCAAAATGAAATTAATCACAGCGGTCATCAAACCATTTAAGATGGACGATGTACATGAAGCCTTAATGGAATGTGGGGTAAAAGGTATAACCGTTACAGAAGTAAAAGGATTTGGTCGACAAAAAGGCCATACCGAGCTTTATAGAGGTGCAGAGTACGTTATCGATTTTTTACCAAAAATTAAAATTGAAGTTGCAGTAGGAGACGATCAAGTGGAAATGGTGATCGATGCAATTTCAAAGTCTGCATACACAGGAAAAATTGGTGATGGAAAGATTTTTGTAACTCATCTTGAACAAGTTGTGCGAGTTCGTACCGGTGAGATAGGCGAAGACGCGTTATAACAAGCGGAGACTCAAGGATGAATGTTTTAACTTGGCAAAGTACTTTTTCAATTGGATTTTTATTTTTATCTAGTGTTCTAATTTTATTGTTATTAGCAGGATTAAGTTTAATTAGTGCCGGCATGGTGCGCGCTAAAAATACCATCGATGTTTTAACTAAAAGTTTGATTGCCATTGCTGTGTCAGCATTATGTTATGTATTAGTAGGGCATTACGCTATTTCCGCTGAAAGTAACTTCTATGGCTTGTTACCTAAACTCTCTTTTCAAAATGAAATTTCGGTATTTACAACTTTATCTTCTTTTTTTCACATGTTTTTAGCAGCAATTCCATTAGTCACAATTGTTGGTGTGACTGCAGAACGTTTAAAACTTTGGGCGTTTTTATTATTCGCTCCAGTTATGAGTCTTGTTATTTTTCCAGTCATCCTTTTCTGGTGTTGGGGTAATGGTTTCTTATATCAACATGGATTTATTGATGCTGCAGGTTGTGGTGTTGTTTATCTAACAAGTGCAGTCAGTGCTATTACTTCATTGTGGATAATAGGAATACGTTTTGATCGACGCCGCCAAGTTGCGATTTCATATGCTAGAGGCGCGAATCTTCCTTTATCTGTGATTGGTTTATTTTTATTTTGGATTGGAAGCTTTGGTTTGTATTTAGGATCATTTGTTTCAAAAATTGCACCAGATCATTTTTCTATTGAAGGTCTTTTAAAATTCCAATCGATTTTTATCAATACTAGTTTAGCTGTCGCTGCTGGATTATTAATGGTGGTATTAGTGCTACGCGTTTTTTATGAGCGCACAGATTTAACGTTAATGTTAAATGGTGCAATGGCAGCAATCGTATCAATTGCTGCATCTCCTGAAGCGATTTCTATTTATTCTGAAATGATTATTGCTGCAATTGGCGCTTTAACTGCAGTAATAGTTGTGCTGTGGTTTGAAAAAAATCGCATAGATGATCCGATTGGTTTTATTGCTTGTTTCGGTATCGGTGGTATTTGGGGCTTAATTGCAGGTAATGTTTTTCAACCTGAAACAACTCAACAGCAAATTCTAATTCAGCTGCTAGCAATAGTTGTTATTAGCGTTTGGTCTTTTGTTACAACAGCAATCGCATGGAAATTAATAAGTTGGCTCATTGGTATGCGTGTCACTCTTGAAGATGAATACCGCGGTCTCGATTTAACCCATTATGGCATGCAGGCTTATCCAGAATTTACTTTAATGGGCGAAGAGCAATAGTTATCTACCAAAAATCTACCAATTTTTGTTAAATTGGTAGATTTGTTAAGATTAGCTAGCTAAACTACCAATTACCTACCAATTTCTACCAAATTGGTAGGTAATTAAAGGTAGATAATTTATGAAAATTCCAGTTACTCCACCTAATTTAGAAAAACTAGTCGGCAAAAATCCTAAATATATTGAAAAAGTGCTAATCAATGCCTTTCTTCAAGCTAAAAACACTATTGGTCCCACTAATGCAAAAGGCGAATATTTGCATTGGGACAAATTAAGGCATTTAGAAACGCCTTTAAAACTGACGCATGAGCAATGGTGGTTTGCAACTAAAAGCGCGCGCAAAATGCTTTATAAAGCGCTGCCTTTTAACGATAAATTTGGTCAATCATTTGTATTAGCAATAACAGATTCAATTTGGAAAAAATTATTCTTAATCGATAGAAATACCAATATTAAATTCAAAGAAGCTACTTCTATTTTAAACTCCGATATGCGTAATGCTTATTTAGTTAGTTCTCTAATTGAAGAATCAATTACTTCTAGTCAGTTAGAAGGCGCGTCTACATCTAGGGTAGTTGCCAAAGATATGTTACGTAATCAACGTAAACCGCAAAATTCTAGTGAACAAATGATCTTTAATAATTATCAAGCGATGCAATTTATTCATGATATTAAAAACGAAAATTTAACGGTCGAAATGATTTTAGAACTACATCGCATACTAACCAAAAATACTTTAGAGCAACAATCATCCGGAAATTTTAGGACATCAAATGATGTTCATGTTTATGGTTACAACGATGAAATTTTACATACACCGCCTAAAGCAAGTGAGTTAAAAAAGCGTTTAGAGAAATTATGTCAATTTGCTAACACCGGAGAAGAACAAGAAAAATTTTTTATTCATCCAGTTATTAAAGCGATAGTTCTACATTTTATGTTGGCGTATGACCATCCGTTTGTGGATGGCAATGGTCGTACCGCTAGAGCATTATTTTATTGGTCAATGGCAAATCAAGGTTACGATTTGGTGGAGTTTATTTCGATTTCAAGAGTAATTAAACAAGCACCCAGCCAATATGCGCGCGCATTTTTATATACTGAAACTGACGAAAATGATTTAACTTACTTTATTTTGCATCAACTAGACGTTATTTCAGATGCAATAAAAGCGCTCTATTTATATTTAGATCAACAAAGCAAAGAAATTAATGAAACAGAAAAATTATTATTTTTGAATCAAATTAAGCTTAATTATCGACAAGTTTCATTAGTAAAGCATGCATTAAAATATCCACAAACTCGTTATCTAATTGAAGGTCATCGGCAATTTCATAATGTGACATATGATACTGCACGTAATGATTTATTAAATTTAGCGAAACTTGGATTATTAATGAAGGAACAACTTGGTAAAGCGTTTACCTTTGTTGTTCCCAAAGATTTAAAAAAACGAATCAAACAATTAGGTAAAAATTAATTAAACGTATTTATGTTCTTTGTTTTTTGAATTATCCGCATTATCTATTTTAAAGTTTGTGTTTGATAAATCAGGATTTTCTGTGGCTGCTGAAAGTAAAATTGAACCACACATTAATGTAATCATAATGAAGTACGCGAGAATTTTTTTTGTATCCATAAATTTTTCCTCCTGATTATCATTTTTTCACGCAACATTTTTTAGTATAGATATAAATTTGAAAAAAATGTTATTGATTAAAAATTATTAGAAAGAAAAAGATGACGGATATAAAAAAACCATTATCTCTTTCGAGATAATGGTTTAAAGGTTTTATTAGCCTTATTTTATTTACCAAGTAGTAATAAAAATTTTATTGGTTTTTTTGTCCTCCTTTCTTATTACTAAATGATCCACTGGAAGAGCCATAACCTTTTGCTTGATTTTGTTGATTTCGGCTTTGGCTTTGATTACCACCAAGATTTTGGTTTCGCGAACCTTGTTGTTGTTGACCTTGTTGCGATTGATTTTCTTTTCTTGATTGCGCTGCTTTTTCTGCGCCTTGTTTTGTTTGTGACATGATTATAAATCCTCCGATTTAATTAATTTATGTTTTGTTTTTTGATAGAAATCATCATGAAATTATTTTTATTATTTTTTTCATACACCAATAATTATAGAACAAAATAAATAAAATTTATGATGAATTAAATTTTTTTTGATTTTATGTTGAGAAGTTTTATTGAAGTAACAAAAATAAAAAACCATTATCTCAATAATTAAGATAATGGTTGCTTTACAAGTTTTATTAGACTTTTTATTTTGCGTAAATTATTGATTGTAATTTTAATTGATGAAGAAATTTTTATAGTTATTTATTTTATTCATTTTCTTCTTTATTACCACGAGCAGATCCACCTTTTTCTCCCATTTTTCT